>JBFJXU010000184.1:0-4040 GCA_041622975.1 Thermoplasmatota archaeon | reverse complement strand
CGAGGGGTTCGCTGTCGTCGCCGTCGTCATCGGTGACGGTGAGGCTGACCGCGTACTCCTTGCCGGGGTCAACGTTACCGTCGTTGTATTGGTGAGTGACGGTGCCGGGAATCTCGTTCTCAGCGTAGTCAACGAGGTGCTTGGTTACGGTGGTGCCGTCGCCGAAGTTCCAGGCCCAGGAGACGACGCTGCCGTCCACGTCCTTTGTCTGGGGAGTGAATGTGACGTCCGCGAGGGTATCTTGGGTGGCGGGGGACACGGTGAAGTCGGTGATGGTCGGGACGTTGTTGGCGATGGCAACGACCTCACTGACGGGCTCTTTACCGCCATACTGGTCAAGGACCTCGAGGGTGACCGTGTAATCGCGGCCACCGTCGGCGTAGGTGTAAGTGGCCACCTGTCCACCTTTGGCCTGGCCGTCACCAAATTTCCAGAGATAGGAGACGATGGTGTCGCCCTCGGGATCGGTGGCCGTGGCAGTGAAGGTGATTTCTTCGGTGGCCTTGGGGTCGGCGCACGGTTCCTCCGTGCAGGATGTGAGTTGGTAGGTGAACGAGGCCACGGGGGGCGCGTTGATGTCGAAGGTGCCGCTGGCCGATCGGGTTTGGCCGTCCGCATCGGTTGCGGTGGCCTCAATTACGTAGGTCCATGCCGGATCGGTCTGCTTCTGAGTGAAAGTGTAGTCCAGGTCTAAGGTGGACGAGTCAGCGTCCGTCACCACGACGCCGTCGACCGTCCACTCGATGGAGGTGGCCGTAAATGCGTCCGCGGCGTCGAAGACCATCTTGAACGTGTTCTGCTGGTTGTGACGGGGGTCCTCGACCACCTCAATCGTTGCGGGAGGAGCCTCGGAAAAGGCCGCAACAG
Source organism: Thermoplasmatota archaeon (assembly GCA_041622975.1). GTDB lineage: Archaea > Thermoplasmatota > E2 > JACPAO01 > JAHFTW01 > JBFJXH01. Next base: position 3,173 of record JBFJXU010000184.1, on the reverse strand, counting down.
GGAGGCTAGTCAGCGGCATCATGAGGAACATGGCCACGATGGACAAGTGGAGTGCTGTCGATTTTTGCATGAGTTCACCTACGAGCGAGAGAGAGCCTTCACTCACCGAATGATGGCGCCACTTGACCGTCTTGTAAAGGATTTGGCTAGCCGAGCGGTGCAAACCGTTAATCTACCCCCCACGCTCAGGGCTAGGTCCATTTCCTATGGAAAGATCATAATTCTCCCCAGCATGAAAAATAGCCGGGGGGCGTGCCTCCACCCAACCCCTTTTACGGGCCCCTCGCTGCGCCGCCAGGTCGCTAGCGATGCATAAGGTTCCCACAGCATGGTTGATCCTCGAAGATGGCTCCGTCATCGAGGGAGAATCGTTTGGTGCGTCGGGGACGGCGTACGGCGAATTGGTCTTCAACACCGGCATGACCGGTTACCAGGAGTCCCTCACGGACCCCTCCTACAATGGCCAGGTCCTGATGTTCACGTACCCCATGATTGGGAACTACGGTGTGAACCCGGTCGATTGGGAGTCGGACAAGGTCTGGCCCCGCGCCGTTGTAGTCCGCGAATGGTGCCGCAAGCCGGACCACCGCGCCAGCAACATGACCATCCATGACTGGCTCGTCAATCAGGGCATCCCAGGCATCGCCGGCGTTGACACCCGCGCCCTGACCCTCAAGACCCGTGTCAAGGGTTGCCTTCGGTGCTTCGTCACCGATGACGAAGGCGCCGTGGCGGACCTCGTTGAGAAGGTCAAGACCATGCCGAGCGTCGAGGCCGACAACCTGGCAGGTGAGGCCAGCATCAAGGCGCCCCGGTTCTTCGGACGCAACGACGAGGGCGCATTGGATGCCCCCCGCGACCCCGACGCTTACACAGTCGCCGTCATTGACACAGGCGTCAAACGCAACATCCTGCGCAACCTCGCCCGCCGCTTCAACGTCCACCAATTCCCATGGAACGCCACGCCAGAACAAGTTCTAGCCGCACAACCCGACGGCTTGTTCCTCGCCAACGGGCCCGGCGACCCCGGCCACCCCGACATCGTTGGCATAACCGTGCCCACCATCCGCACCCTGACCGAGCAACTGCCCACGTTCGGCATCTGCTACGGCAACCAACTCGTCGCCCGTGCCTGGGGTGGCGGCACGAGCAAGATGGCATTCGGACACCGAGGAGCCAACATCCCCGTGCGTGGAATGACCAGTCCCGAAGTCCGCATCACCAGTCAAAACCACGGCTTCGCCGTCGACCCGGACACCATCCCGGGCACTGGCCTGCGCGTCCGTGAAACGTGCCCCAATGACGGCACCGTAGAAGCGCTCGAACACGAAAGCCTCCCCGTCTTCACCACGCAATATCACCCTGAAGCGTGCCCGGGCCCCTGGGATTCCGGCCACATCTTCGATGCCTTCTACCAACTAGTTGACCAAGTCAAACAGGGCACCTGGCAGCAAGGTGTACCCGACGTACCAAGGGCGGTGACCGTCTAATGCCGAAGCGAACCGACATCAAACGCATCCTCATCATCGGCAGCGGCCCCATCCAGATTGGCCAAGCAGCCGAATTCGATTTCAGTGGCAGCCAAGCGTGTGCCAGTTGCCGGGAGGAAGGCTACGAAGTCATCCTGGTCAACAGCAACCCCGCCACGATTCAAACGGACGTGGAGACCGCCGACAAGGTGTACGTGGAACCACTCACAGTGGAATCCGTCCGCCAAATCATCGAGAAGGAGCGCCCCGACGGGGTTCTGGCCGGCATGGGTGGCCAAACCGGCCTCAACCTTGTCAGCGAACTGGCCGAAGCAGGCATCCTCGACGAGTTCAACGTCAAACTCCTGGGCACCCCACTCACCGCCATTGAGGACGCGGAGGACCGGGACAAATTCAAGGAAGTCATGATTGGCATCGGTGAACCGGTGCCCAAGGCCGCCGTGGCGCACACGGTCGAGGAGTGTATCCAAGTGGTGCGGGACGTCATTGGCCGCTACCCTGTCCTCATCCGTCCCGCCTACACTCTGGGTGGCCTCGGCGGTGGCGTAGCCCACGACGAACAGGAACTCCGGGAACTCGCAGCCAAAGGCATCGCATACAGCCGCATCGACCAGGTGCTCATCGAGGAGTCCCTGCTCGGCTGGCGCGAATATGAGTACGAAGTGCTACGGGACTCGGCAGACAACTGCATCACAGTCTGCAACATGGAGAACCTGGACCCAATGGGTGTGCACACCGGTGAGTCCATCGTCGTGGCCCCCAGTCAGACCTTGAGCGACCGGGACCACCAAATGCTTCGGTCTGCCAGTCTCCGCTGCATCAGGGCCCTCAAGATTGAGGGCGGTTGCAATGTACAGTTCGCCATCGACCACGCAACGGGTCAATACCGTGTCATCGAGGTGAACCCTCGTGTCAGTCGCAGTAGTGCCTTAGCATCCAAGGCGACCGGGTACCCCATTGCCCGAGTATCCGCCAAGATTGCCCTTGGCATGACGCTCGACGAAATCCCGAACGCCATCACGCAGAAGACCGTGGCCGCCTTCGAGCCGAGCCTCGATTACGTCATCACCAAGATTCCCCGCTGGCCCTTCGACAAGTTCCGCAACGTGGACCCCCGCCTCGGCACCCAGATGAAGAGCACGGGCGAAGTGATGAGTATCGGCCGCAACATCGAAGAATCCCTCATGAAGGCTGTTCGCAGCCTGGAAGTGGACGCCGACAGCCTGGACGCCCCCGCCAAGTGGGACGACGAGGAACTGGCCGAACAACTTCGCACGCCCACGCACCTGCGCCTGTGGGCGGTAGCGGAGGCCGTGCGACGCGGATGGAGCCCCGACCGCATTCACCAACTCAGCGGCTACCTGCACTTCTTCATCGAGAAGATTCACCACGTGCTGGAACTGGAACAGGCACTTGCCAAGAATCCGGGTGACGAAGCAATCCTCGCCGAGGCGAAGCGCTTCGGTATCAGCGACGCCATTGCTTCACGTGCCTGGAACACCACGGAGGCCGAGGTCAAGGCAGTCCGGGTTCAAGCCGGCTTGGCCCCGGACTACAAGATGGTGGACACTTGTGCAGGCGAATTCGAGGCTCGCACGCCTTACTATTACTCGGCGTGGGACCGTGTTGACCGGGAGGCTGGCTTGGCCGCCGACCGCGATGAAGCCGACCGGCGCAGGCGTT
>JBFJXU010000183.1:0-4047 GCA_041622975.1 Thermoplasmatota archaeon | reverse complement strand
GACCTGCGGCGACCTGGGGGTGGATGAATTCAATGTAAACGGGGTTCATCATGGCGAATTCCAGGCGGGGAAGGTGGTCGGCGTCGAAGGCGAGGCGCATGTAGCCCTCGGAGTATTCGTCGTCCTCGGCGCCGTCGCCGGGGTTCTGGAACCAGTCGATGCGCATGTTGAATGCCTCGGACTTGCGGATGGTGTTGAGGCTTACATCCATGGGGACGGCGAAGGTGACGATGCCTTGTTCGTCAGCCACGTAGATGGGGTGGCCGTCGGGGCCGGCCTGGCCTTCGAAGTTGCTGTTGGCGGCCCGGGCTGTCTGGAAGTCCACCACGTGGGCCGTGAGTTCTCCCTGCATGATGACGGCGCCGGAGTCGAGGTCGGCTCCAATGTCGTCGCCTTCCCGCATGGTGCCTCGCACCGTAAAGGAGGGCAGGAAGTTGGGGAGACCCTGGTATTCGGACGGCGTGCAAACACCGTTGACGCAGGCTCCAGCCGAGGTGCTAAACAGGTCGCGGACATCGATGTAGATGTACATCGTCGGCTGGACGCTGGGGTCGATTTGTACGTCGGCGGCGATGCCCCGTTCCGGGTGGAACCGGGGGCGACCGTTCTCGATGAAGTCGTATTCAACCGGGCCGGCCGTGGAGTAGCCGTAAATGGTGTTGAAATCGTAGCCTTGCGAGGCAATGGTGGGGAAACTCGTGCCGCCGACCTCGAAGAAGTCGGTGTCGGGCATCTGAGTGTTGATGGGGAATTTGTTGAAGGTGTCGAAGATGTGGAAATACATCGTCGTAGGGGTGCTGGTGCTAGGATTGCTGATCTGAGCCGTAGCGCCGGGGACACCGACGAGAGCCAGTGTCAACGCGATGGCGGCAGCCTGAAGGGCACGCATGTGAACGCCCATGGGGTGCTCGTATCCTTTAGGGTTTTTGGCCGTGGGACCCAAGCTGTCGGTGGACGAAAAACGCCCAGGGAAGGCTCACGGGCCACAAAATCGACAGGGCGGCCAGGGCTTTCCAGGGGTGGCCAAGGCGGCGGGCTTGAAGCGCCACAAAGAAAGGAATGGCCACCAGTGGCAACATGAGGTTGCCCGCTAAGGCCACATAGACCCGTTGCCGGTCACTGCCGGGCGGCATCATGGTGGCAAAGAGGGAAAGGGAAAGGAGGGTGGCAAGGGCGAGGGCTGCAAACAGTACGGTGATGGTGCGGGCACCACTAGCCGTCTGTTCGGCCATGCGCTTACTCGAAGACGGCGTCGTATTCGCCGGCGATGAGCTTCTTGGAAACTTCTCGCGGGTTGCCGCCTTCAATGGTGACGCCCATGCTGGTGCAGGTGCCGACGATTTCGTTGGCCTTGGTCTTGAGGCTGGCACCTTGCAAGTCGTCGCCCTTCATGCGGGCAATCTTCTTGATTTGGTCCCAGGACAGGTCGGCGACGAAGGTGTCGGCGGCGCTGCCGGAACCGCTCTTGATGCCGGCTTGCTCCTTGATGAGGGCGCTGGCGGGCGGTGTGCCGACCTTGATTTCGAAGTTCTTCTTGTCATCAATGATGACCTTGATGGGCACTTTCATGCCGTTGAAATCAGCGGTCTTCTCGTTGATGGCCGCGATGACCTGGCCGATGTTGACACCGGCCGGCCCGAGGGCGGGTCCGAGCGGGGGCCCGGCGCTTGCTTTGCCACCGTCGACGATGGCTTCAATGGTTTGTCCCATGGTTGTTTCTCCTACCCGTCTTCCCCGCGCGGGGCGGGGTCCCTGTTAGGCGTCACCAGCCGAGTAGGCGGTGGCGCCGGGGATGGAGGGCGAAACTGCGTGACCCCAGGTTGTATTTGAAACCAGGGGCGCTCAGATGTCGTCGTGGACGTCGCCCCAGGGGACGGCGGGGGGTCCGCCGGCGGGGCAGCCAGCATCGACGAACACGAAGGGACCGGACGCGTTGAGTGTGCAGTACTCGTATGAGCCAAACGACGTATCCTCGTAGGACTCGTACCACCATTCCACGTCGATGTCATGGCCGCCGGCATCGGCCCCGAACCAGATGGCTCGTTGTTGGCCTCGACTCACGTCACCGTCGCCGTAGTCGTCGTGCGAGCAGGATTCCCATGTGTAGACGTATGCGCCGGCGACCCCTCGGCCCGTGACGGTCTCGCCGACGTACAGGTCGTTGCCACCCCAGTAGTCGCTGTCGGCTTCGCTGCAATCATGGTGGGGCTCTTCGTCGAAGCTCCACTGGCTGTAACACAACGCGTCCTTCGGGTCGCATATGTCCGTATCTGCTTGTACCGGTCCAGCGAGCACCGTGAAGGCTACCACCGCGCTGACGAAAGGGGCAAGACGCATGCACTGCAAGACACCCGCCGATTCTTGGACCTTCGGGAAGTGGTCGTGGCGGTTTCAGGCGTCCGGGTGGACTTGACCCCAACCGAGTGTGGGCGGGCCTTGGTCAGCGGGGCAAGGGAACTCGTGGCGAGTGACGTCCTCGTCGTCGGCGTCGCTCACCAGCACGATGATCATGCACTCATCCCTCGTTGTCTCGCCGAACCACTGTTCTTCGGCCTCATACCAGACCACGCTGGCTCGACCGTCATCGGTGCCCGCAGCGACCACGAACCAACTGGCGTCCTGGCTGTAGAAGGATCCAGCGCGGCCGCAGGATTCGATGAAGCCGACATCAGCGTCGAGGCCTGTGTTGGATTCGTCCACGGTCACACCGTTGACACCAACGTAGCCCCCCCAAGCGGGCTCGCAGTCGGGGTCATCGTGGCCGCCGCCATACGTCCACTGGTGGTAGCAGGCAGTCTCGTCATCATCAGTGCAGACCTTCGTGTCGGCAGAGCCGGGCAACGAAACGAGCATCAGGGCTAGGCCGATGGATGTGGCCAATCGTAGGCGCATGACGCGCCATCACCACTGGAGATGAAAAAAGGTCAGGCGATGATGTCGAAGAGTGCGCGGGTGTGCTCCGGCGTCGTTCCGCAACATGACCCCACAATCGATGCCCCCGCCTCAACCCATCTCCTCGCCGCCTCGACGTACTCCGCGACACTCACGTCGCGACCCTGCTCCCAGCCCATTACGGGGTCGGCGGTGCCAATGTTGGCGTACGCGCCCCAGGGGCCTCCCCAGTGTTCGGCGATGACGGGTGCGGCTCGTGTGACGGCGCCGATGGGACAACAATTGACCAGCAACGCATCGGGCCCCACTTCCGCGACGGCGGCAATTGCGTCGGGCAGCGGCGTCCCGTCCAGCAGGTCGCCACCGGCATCGAGGACCAGACTGGTCCAAACGGGCAGTCCCGTCGCCTCGGCGGCCTCGGTCGCGGCGACCGCTTCCCGCCTGGTGTTCATGGTCTCTACCAGGAGGAGGTCGCATCCGGCATCCACGATCCACTGGGCGTGTTGGGCGTGTTCCGCCCGGATGACTTCGTCGTCTGGAACGAGGTCGGGGCGGTAGCAGTCGGCTACGGGCGCGAGACTTCCAGCCACGCGCACTGGGCGCGGGGCCCCGCGAGCGGCGCGCCTCGCGGCCTGCACGGCGGCGGCTACCATATCGGGCCCTTGGTCAAGCAGGTCGGCGGCGCGCAGGCTGGAGGGGTTGGTTCGAAAGGTGTTGGCCGTCAAGGTGTCGGCCCCGGCTGCTACGTAATCTCGGTGAATCTCCTCAAGCAGCGACAGAGCGTCCAAGTTGGCGCCCGCCGACCACAACGGCAAGCGAGTCTCGTAGCCGCGGCGGTGGAGTTCGGTACCGGTGGGCCCGTCCAAGAGTGTGATGTGCCGGCTTGAGGGGTCCACGTGCGCCCAGGCCCGCTAACGCTTATGTGCCCAACGGCACGGTGGTGGCCGATGCGCCCGTTGGTTGCTTTGCTGTTGTTCGTGCCCATGCTGGCCGGTTGTGTTACCGAAGACTCGGCTCCAGACACTGCTATCGACCCCACTGCTGCGGCAGGCGGGTTCACCGATACCACGGTTTACCCGGGCGAGTATGACACAAGCCAAGATTGGTCCGTGGTGCTATCGCCCGGCCCCCTCACCAAGTTGCCGGGGGAGGTGT
>JBFJXU010000182.1:0-4051 GCA_041622975.1 Thermoplasmatota archaeon | reverse complement strand
GCAAGATTGAGACGCTCAGCCGGCTGCCTCTCAAAACCCGCGATGACTTGAGCATCGCTTACACGCCGGGCGTTGCGCGAGTCTGCAAGGCCATCGCCGAGGACAAGGAAGCCAGTTACAACCTCACCATACGCAAGAACACCGTAGCAGTAGTCTCCGATGGATCCGCCGTCCTCGGCCTTGGAAACATTGGCCCCGAAGCCGCCATGCCGGTGATGGAAGGCAAGTGTCAACTCTTCAAAGAATTCGGCGGCGTTAATGCATTCCCCCTGTGCATCAATTTGCACACGGCGGATGAAATCGTCAATTTCGTCAAGGCGGTAGCGCCGACGTTTGGCGGCATCAACCTCGAGGACATCGCTGCACCCACTTGCTTCGAGGTGGAACGCCGCCTCAAAGAAGAACTGGACATTCCCGTGTTCCACGATGACCAGCACGGCACCGCGGTGGTCATGATGGCGGGCATCATCAATGCCTTGAAGGTAGTGGGTAAGGAACTCAAAGATTGCAAGATTGTGTTCAGCGGCGTTGGCGCTTCCGGCACTGCCTGCACCAAGATTCTGGTGGCTGCGGGTGCCCACAACATCATCGGTTGCGACTCCCGGGGGGCACTTCATGCGGGCCGCGATGACTTGAACGACTCCAAGAAGGAGTACGCTTCCCTCACGAACCCAGAGGGCTTTACTGGCACTCTCAAGGAAGCGCTTGCCGGTGCGGACATCTTCATCGGATTGTCTGCGCCCAACCTGTTGGACCGATCCGACGTTGAAACCATGGCCCACGACCCCATCGTATTCGCGATGGCAAACCCCGACCCGGAAATTACGCCCGAGGAAGCAGGTGATGCCGTGGCTGTCATGGCAACCGGGCGCAGCGATTACCCCAACCAAATCAACAATGTCCTGTGTTTCCCCGGTATTTTTGCCGGGGCGCTCAAGGCCGGTGCCACGGACATCAACGAACCCATGAAACTGGCGGCAGCCCACGCTATTGCAGCGTTGGTGACTGAGGAAGACTTGGGGCCGGAGTACATCATTCCCAGCACGTTCCACCCCCGTGTTGGTAAGGTGGTTGCCCGGGCGGTCGCCGAGGCTGCCAAGGCATCCGGTGTGTGCCGAAGGCGTGGCGCGTTCTCGACGAGCATTACGGCGCGTCACCCCGAGCAAGCGCACTGGGAAGAAGGCCTGCGCGGGCAGAACTAATCGGCCATCGACGGGGGGCGTCGGAGGCGTTGGAGGTCCCAGCCGATCTCAAGCCATGCCCACGCCCAGAGTACACATTCGAAGGCACGTACTAGGTCACCTTCGCCTTCAAAGTGCTCGCTGTCCGCGTCGTAACTCTGGATGTTGCGCAGCATGCGCTCCCCTTCACCATCTAGAGCGATACTCTGGGGCAAGGCTTCCCGCAGCCGGCCTCGCCAGATGTGGGTCTGCTCAAGGAGTTCCTTACCGTGGTCGCGCATTGACCCGGCCACCTCGGTTGGGGCTATAGTCGGCGCGGCGGGGCCCCAAAGACGATTATGCCATGCCCGAGTGGCGGGGCGTGTCCTGGCTCACGAGTGGCACCGAACTGGCCGCAGCGGCAGCCATGATGGCCTTGGCTGTGATGCTGCTCGTGGCTCACTTTGGCGGCCGCCGGCAACGGGCCTTCGCCCTCTACCTCTTCCTAGCCGGCGTCCGCATCGTTACGACGCAGGCCGGTGCACTGGGTGGCCAGTGGGGTGCAGCGTTGGGGGCAATGCACGATTATGTTGCCCTCGGGGCCGTTTTTGCCCTACTCCATTTCTTCCTGTCATACCAAGTCCTTCGGTCCATGTGGTGGCTGCCCACTGTCCTCGCCGCGGGGTCTGTTGCCTGGCTGGCATTGGACCCGTGTGCGGCGTCCTGCATGGATGGAGGTTTTCGGGCGGGGCCGTTACTGGTCGTCATTATGGCTCATGGGCTGGTCGCGGGCACTCTGGCGGTCATCCTGGCTCGTCGAGCGAATTCCATTGAATGGCCCAAGGACCAGGGGACGCGATTGGTGTGCCTCGGGCTCGCGGCTACGGCGCTTTTCGAGGGTCTGCTGTTTGCTTGGCAGGGCTTATTCTATGGCTACGGGTGGGTGGATGCAGCCTTTGCCTCGGGCCCGTGGGTGGTGCCCGTCTTGGTGGTTGGTCACCTGGCGGTGCTGCCGGCCGTCGTTGCCGTTGCGTGGTTGGCTCGGTACAATCCCGTGCGTACCTTCGCTGTCGCCGTCCTCGTGGCAGCCGTCGCGGGCGTGGTGGTCAGTCGTCAGGATCCCTGGGGCCCGGGCTTGCTAGCCGCGGGGGTCGTTCGCCTCGTCTTGCCAGTAACGGGCACTGTGGCCTTGCTCCGGTTTTGCCTGTTTGACGCGGATGCCAAGATTCGCTACACGATTCAGCAAGGTACTGTGGCCGGCGCGATTGTTGCCGCTTTCTTCGTCATCAGCGAAACGGCTCAGCAAGTGTTCCAAGGCTGGTCTGGTTCGGCATATATTGGAATTGGTGCCGCTGGGGCGCTGGTGTTTGCCTTGTCGCCCCTGGACTCTCTAGGGCGTCGGGTGGCCCATGCGGCGGTTCCGGAGCATACTGGAATCGACATCTACCGTCGCCAGGCGGCGCTGGTCTGGTCGGACGGGACCATGGGCCGCAAGGAACGAATGTTGCTAGATCAACTCCGTGAGCAACTAGGCCTGGACGTGGCGACGGCTGCCAAACTGGAGTCTGAGGCGGCCTCTCGTCCCGCCTAAATACTGGTCGGCGTGTCGGCGTGGCATGCTTGCCCGTGGGTGCGTTGTGTTGCTGCTACTGACGATGACTGTCGGGAACGTGGCGGCAAGTTGCCATTTGCCTGTCCCCAAGTGCCAGGAGAACGATTTACTTCCAGTCCAGGATATCCTTGGGCCTCGTCCCATGCAGGGGAGCACGACCGCATCGGCTGAACCCGTGTCGGCACACGTCTCTGCTACCACAGACAATACGGACAAGGACGGCGACGGCGTGCATGAAGGCCGTTCAGGGTCTACTGGCAATGTGACGTTCGTTGTGACACTGGAACCTGGCGCCAATGACACGAGCGTCGTAATCATTATGGCTGAAGAACCGGGAATCACGTGGACAGAGGGCAACTATGCCTTGCGGGAGTTGTCGCATGCGGCTAATGCCACGGTGACTGTCCAGATCCCGTTCCGGGTCGGCACTGCCTTCCAGGAAACGCACATGGACTTTGATATCACGTCGCTTGGCGATGTGGGTTCGGACTACGTCAGCATCGAAGTTGAGGATGGCATCAAGACGTTGGAGGCCAGCGGCACGCCTTGGTACGCGTTCCGAGTACCGGGTTGGCTGTTCATCTCCGGGTTGGTTCTCGTTGGCGTCGTGGTCCGTATCAAGTCCTAAGGGCGGCGCCTCGTGGGCGTCATGATCGTTTGAGCTATCGGGCAAAAGGTAGTTATAGAAGTCCTGACACATATGTCCTTGCGCCAAGTGCGCAGGAGAAACAAAATGTTCGGAAGTCGATGGAATAGCCCATTCGGTCTCTTCCATGACATGGAGGCCGAATTCCGCCGTGTAGAACAGCAAATGGACGACCTCATGGCCCGCGCAGGCACACGCCCGCTCGTCTATGGGTGGTCCATGCGCATGGGCCCCGACGGCCGGCCCCAAGTCCGAGAATTCGGCAACACGGGCCAGCAACCTGCCCAGATTGCCGAAGGCTGGCGCGAACCATTCGCCAGCACCGTCCTGGATGAGGAACACAACACCCTACACGCCACCTTCGAACTCCCTGGGGTCAACAAGAAGGACATCAACGTCGAAGTGTCCGCAGACGCCGTGACGGTGCAAGCCGAAACCGGCGAGCACCGCTACAAGGCTCGCGTCCCCGTGGAGGTAACACTCGACCCAGACGGAGCCGATGCCCGCTTCAAAAACGGCATCCTAGACCTGTCCATCCGCCTAGCCGACGCCGGGTCCAAGGGCAAGAAAGTCAATGTGAAGTAAACGGCGCGGGGCCGCCCAGGCCACCCGCCACTCACCCTCCTTCCCCCT
>JBFJXU010000181.1:0-4098 GCA_041622975.1 Thermoplasmatota archaeon | reverse complement strand
GTCGCGGCCAAGGTCCCTTGCAGGTGGTGGACATCATGGACCCCGAGAATCCCGGGGTCGTCGGCACCGCCGACGACGTGCCGGTGCGCGACGCTGACTTCATTGCTCGCGCCGACGGCACCGTGACCCTCATCACCACCTCGGGTGGCCTGGAAATCTTCGCTACCGATGTCACTGAACCCGCCAACCCGCGCCTCATTGGTTCTTTCACCACGGCTGGCAGCAACCACAACATCGCCGTGGTACCTGGCACTGCCATCGTTTACAACAGCGGGATGGACATCGTGGACTTCACCAACCCCGAAGAACCCGTGGCCGTCGGCAACGCCGGCGGTGACGGCTGCCATGACTGGACCTTCCACCAAGAACTGCAACGCGGCTACTGCGCCGGCTACGCCTACAGTGAAATCTGGGACACCACCAACCCGGCCGCCCCCGTACTCATCAACGAAATCCCATACCCCACGCTCAGCGACTTCACCGGCGTGCCCGGCGCCGACGCCGCTGCACCCCTGAGCTTCAGCCACCTCGCCATGCCCAACCACGACGGCACCATCCTCATCGTCGGTGACGAAACCGGTGGCGGGGCCATCAATGGCTGCGATTACAACGCGGCCGGGCAAAGCGGTCCCTACGGTAACCTGTGGTTCTATGACATCACGGACGAAACCAACGCGGTGCTACTTGGCCATGTCAGCCCCAGCCACACCGACGCGATTGACATGCCCAACCCGAGCCGCCCAACTGACGTGGGTGACTCTTGCACGGCTCACTTTGGCCGGGTCCTGGAGGACACCAATCACGTGGCCATGGGATTCTACGACGCTGGCGTCCTGCTGGTCGATTTCACTGACCCGGCTAATCCCATCATCAAGGACCGCCTCGACAACGGCGGGAGCATCTGGGACGTCTGGTACCACCAGGGGTACCTCTTCACCGGCGACATGAGTCGCGGGATGGATGTCCTGGTTATCGATTAACGGGCCCTTGCTCGCCGCCAGATACGCGCAGGGATGCGGCGTTGGCCCCGTTCGACGAACAGCCTCGATGGTGGCCTCCTGCCCCCAACGCTCATATCCTCCCTCTTTCTCCGACGCCCTACGGAGCAATCCCCCACAGGTGGGATGCCGGCGCGGCCGGATCGACTCCATTTGACTGTAGAGGTTAGTGGACCTCGCCACCCAAGCCCTTAAGTGAAGCGCCGGCTGGCCGCCCCCATCGCACCAGGACTGCCTGGTGCCACTAGGTGATCCAGTGGAATACACGCGCTTCGAGAAAGCCCGAATCGTCGGCGCACGTGCGCTGCAAGTTAGCATGGGTGCCCCTGTGCTCATCGAAGTGCCCGAAGACCTGCGCGACCCAGTCAAGGTCGCTGTCTTGGAATTCGAGGCCGACGCCGTACCCATCACCGTCAAGCGGGCCCAAGCAGCCTAGGTGAGACCATGACAGAAGAGACTCTAGCCAGTCAAGACGAACAGCAGTCCAGCGCCGCCGGCGCCGACTTGCTCGTCGCCGAAGAAGAATACCTGACCAGTGGTGTCCACATTGGCACCCAGCACAAGAACGCGGACATGAAGCCCTTCATCTTCCGCGTCCGCAGCGACGGCCTGTACGTCCTTGACGTCGCCAAGACGGACAAGGCAATCCGCCGCGCCGCCAAGATGCTGGCCAAGTACGACCCCAAGCGCATCCTGTTCGTGAGCCAGCGCCAATACGGCCAGACGCCCGTGAAGGAAGCCGCCACCGCCATCGGCGCTACCGCCATCGCCGGCCGCTTCATGCCTGGTACGCTCACCAACCCGGTGACGCCCAACTTCATGGAACCCGAGATCCTCGTCATGACGGACCCCCTCGGTGATGCCCAAGCCATGCGCGAGGCGCTCAACATCGATGTCCCCATCGTCGCCTTCTGCGACTCCAACAACGAGACCAAGGGCATCGACCTGGTCATTCCCGGCAACAACAAGGGTCGCCGCAGCCTCGCGGTGCTCTACTGGTTGCTAGCCCGTGAAATCCTTGTCGAGCGCGGAGCCCTTGCTAACCGCGAGGCCTTCGAGCCGGAAATCGACGACTTCGAAGCAAGCTTGTAGGTGAACCAATGGAATTGCCCGTTATTCTAACCCCAATTAGCGCCGTCATTGCCCTCGTGGCCGCCGGCCTGCTCAGTATCGGAATCCTGCGCGCCGGCACCGGCAACAAGCGCATGGTGGAAATCAGCGGCGCCGTCAAGGACGGAGCCATGGCGTACATGAACCGCCAATACCGCACCATCGCTGTGGTGGCCGTCATCATCGCGGCTATTCTCAGCGTGGTCGCCTTCACGGCCGACCCCGCCGAACGCATCCAATGGTGGTGGACCACCGGCGGCTTCGCCCTCGGTGCCCTCTTCTCCGCTGTCAGTGGTTACGTTGGCATGAACATCGCCGTACGCGCCAACGTCCGCACGGCCCACGCTGCCCGCGACGGCCTGAAAGGCTCCCTCAAGATTGCCTTCCGTGGCGGCGCTGTGTCCGGCCTCGCCGTGGCCGGCCTTGCCCTCCTGGGTGTCGCTGGCTTCTACTACCTCTTCGACAACGTCTTCGGCTACGAGAACCCCGTCGAACCCCTGGTTGGTTTTGCCTTTGGTGCTAGCCTCATCAGCCTGTTCGCCCGTGTGGGCGGCGGTATCTACACCAAGGCCGCCGATGTAGGCGCCGACCTCGTCGGCAAGGTCGAAGCCGGTATCCCCGAAGACGACCCCCGCAACCCCGCCGTCATCGCCGACAACGTCGGTGACAACGTGGGTGACTGCGCCGGTATGGGTGCTGACCTGTTCGAGACCTACGCCGTGACCACCATCGCGGCCGTCTTCCTCGGTTTCCTGCTGCCCACTGGCGGCATTGAAGTGAGCCGTGACCTGGTCACCTACCCGTTGTTCCTGGGCGCGGTCGCCATGATCGCCAGCATCCTCGGTGTCTTCTTCGTCCGCCTCGGCCGCAAGGAGAACATCATGGGTGCCCTCTACAAGGGCGTCTTTGCCAGTGCTATCATCAGTGCCATTGGCTTCTACTTCGTCACCCTGTGGCAACTCAACGACTTCGACTTCGCGGCCGCCGGCCTCGAGAACGTCACCGCCCTTGGCATCTTCCTGAGTGCCATGGTCGGCCTAGTCGTGACGGTCGCCATGATGTTCATCACGGAGTACTACACCTCCACGAAGTTCCGCCCGGTACGGGCTACCGCCAAGGCCAGTGAAACGGGCAGCGCGACCAACATCATCAGCGGCCTTGCCGTCGGCATGGAATCCACGTTCCTGCCCGTCGTGGTCTTGGCCCTGGCCACGTTCTTCGCCTTCCAGTTCGCCGGCCTCTACGGTATCGCCATCGCGGCAGTTGCCATGCTCGGTATCACCGGCATGGTCGTCGCCATGGACACGTACGGTCCCATCACGGACAACGCGGGCGGCATCGCCGAAATGAGCGACCTGCCCGCTGACGTGCGCAAGAACACGGACGCCCTCGACGCTGTTGGTAACACCACCAAGGCAGTCACCAAGGGTTACGCCGTGGGAAGTGCCGCCCTCGCGGCCCTCGCCTTGTTCGCGGACTACACCCACCGCCTGCCAGAGGAGTACAGCGAGTTCGCCCTCGATGACCCCTTCGTGCTCATCGGTCTCCTCATCGGTGCCATGCTTCCCTTCCTGTTCAGCTCCTTCCTCATGAACGCAGTCGGCAAGGCCGCCGGCAGTGTCATTGACGAAGTGCGCCGCCAGTTCCGGGAAATCAAGGGAATCATGGAAGGCAAGGCCACGCCCGACTACGCCACCTGTGTGGACATCGTCACCAAGGCTGCTCTCAAGCAGATGATTGTCCCCGGCCTCCTGGCCGTGGCTGCTCCCCTGATTGTTGGCTTCCTCTTCGGCCCCCTGGCCCTCGGTGGCCTGCTTATCGGTGTCCTCGCCGGCGGTCTCATGCTGGCTCTTAGCATGGCCAACGGTGGCGGTGCCTGGGACAACGCCAAGAAGTACATCGAGGACGGCTTCCATGGTGGCAAGGGCAGTGAAGCCCACGCCGCCGCCGTCGTCGGTGACACGGTCGGTGACCCCTACAAGGACACCGC
>JBFJXU010000180.1:0-4143 GCA_041622975.1 Thermoplasmatota archaeon | reverse complement strand
GTGAAACCCATGACACCCTCGCCGGCCAGGGTCTACAAGTGGACCAACGCCACATCATGCTCGTCGCCGACGTCATGACCAGTGAAGGCGAAGTCAAAGCCATCGGTCGCCAAGGTGTGTCCGGCCAGAAGAGTTCCATCCTGGCCCGCGCCGCTTTCGAAATCACCGTCGACCACTTGCTGCAAGCCGGCATGATCGGCGAAACCGACCCACTCAACGGTGTGGCCGAGAACATCATCGTCGGTCAACCCGTCAACCTGGGTACCGGCGCAGTGCGCCTCGCCATGGACCAAGAAAAACTGAATCGACTCAAGAAGACCATGCCGCCGGTGGTCTCCACCATTCCGGAACCAGAAGAACCGGAATTCGAAATCGGCGAACCCGAGGAGGATTAGACAATGGACGTCCAACGAAGCCTGAGAACCGTAATCGCCACCGGCAGCGTCGTCATCGGCGCCGACCAGACCCAAAAGAAGGTCGCTGGCGGGGAGGCAAAACTCGTCGTACTGGCAAACAACTGCCTGCACGGCGATGCCATCCGCGACGCCGCCAACGCGAAGAACATCCCCGTGTACGACTTCAAAGGCATGGGAACCAGCCTGGGCCCTGCCTGTGGTAAGCCCTTCGCCATCTCCGCCCTCGCCGTCCTGGACGCCGGTGAATCCGACGTCCTCCAATTGGCGAAGTGATGACCTATGGCTGACATCGACCTCTCAATGGAAGCAATCGGTCTCATCAATGAGGCTGAAAAGCGCCTACGCGCCCGCATCCGCGACGCCGTGGATGAAGGCGAACGCATCGTATTCATCACGGAGAAAGGCCACCTTGGCCAAGCCCTTGGCAAGGAAGCCCGCAACCTGCAAATGATGCGCGACCTGCTCAAGAAAGACGTCAAATTCGTCGAGTGGGACGACGACAAGCAGATCTTCATCCGGAACCTGTTCAAACCCTACGACGTCGCCTCCATCCGCATGGAGACGCAAATGGTCAGTGAATCAGGCGAAGTCAGCCGCAGCGAAGACGAAAACGACGAAGACGCCAACGTGCAGATTCAAGGCGACGACGAACCCAAGAAAATCTGGATTCGCGCCATCGTTGAAGTCGAAAGCAAAGACAAGGGCAAAGCCATCGGCAAAGGAGGACGAAACATCGCCTCCATCCGACGCATCGCCAAGCGACACCAAGAGATTGATGAGGTCCAGGTCGTCTAGACCTGGGACTCATCAGCGAACGAAGTGAGCGGACCCGCTTGCGGTCCTTGTACGGCGAGCGGGGGACGAAGTTCAATTATCGAGGCCTGCCCCTCATCAGGCCCAGCTCAAGCAAAGCCTACATGCGGCGGCTGTCTTTTGCTGACCATGGCCCTGCCGCGGCTCACGGATGAGTTTCCCCTCACGTTGGAGCCCACCCCCAAACACATTCGGGCAATCAAGGACGGCAAGACGGTGGTTGATTCCCGCCGCGCCCAAATGGTCCGCTTGCCGTTTCCGCCCCCCCGCACGTATGCCGTCCCGCGCGAAGATGTGCAACTTCCCGGGTCGTGCCTCGTAGAAGCGGGGGATTATGTGGCCGTGCAGTGGGACGCGGTTGACCATTGGTATGAGGAATCTGAGGAGGTATTCATTCATCCTCGAGATCCCCGCCAACGAATTGATGTCCTTGCGACAAAGAGGCACATTGAGGTCCTCGTCGACGGCACAGTCATTGCCGATAGCAACCGCACAGTCATGCTCATCGAGGCGTGGCCAAATCTGCCAGTGCGGTATTACTTCCCGCACGACGATGTCAACATGAGCCGCTTGCGGGCCAGTGAAACAACGAGCGGCTGCCCCTACAAGGGGTTCGCATCCTACTTTGACGTACAAGGGGACGATACGTGGTACGAGAACCTAGTCTGGACATATTCCACGCCATTCCGCGAAGTGGACCCCATCCGTGGCCGCCTCTGCTTCTTCAACGAACGCGTCGATATGCGAATCGACGGCGTCAAAGTGGAAAGGCCCCAAACGCCGTTTTCGTAGGTGCATTTTGCTGGCAGGGCGGCTGGCTGCAAGGCAAGTACGTGACAATCTGACCGCTGTCAGCCAAGTGACTTGCTCTACCTTAGATTGGCAGCCAATCGATGCGCTTCTCAAAACCGCAAATGTGGTTCTAACAGGGAACTGATCTTGTCGTCCCCAACGGCTTTGGCAAAGGCCTCGAAATCCTTGGGGTTGGCGACTTTGATGTTGCCGGCGCGTTTCTTGCCGATGCCGGGCAGTGCCTGTAATTCTTTGAGCGACGCCGAGGGGAGGTCAAAGGGAACGGGTACGCCCGTGATGCTTCGCATGCCGTGGTCGGTGACGAGGATGTCGGTGAATCGTTCCACTTCGGTCTCGTAGGGGATGCCGACGAGCAGTGCGTACGTGGCGATTTGTCGGCCCAGGGTGAGGCTTGGTTCCTGTTTTTCGAGGTAGACGTCTTTGAGGAGGGTGCCGGCCGGGACGACGGCTTGGAGCATGGGGTGGTCGATTTCGTCGCGGACCACTTGTTTCTGTTTGATGAAGTGGCGTCGCAGTTTGGGGTTCACGGTTTCTTTTTGGCCGCGGATGGGGAGGAGTTGTCGGATGTTGAGGCGTCGAATCTTGAGGCCTGATGCTTTGAGTTGCTGGAGCCACTCCCAGTTCAAGCGGTATGTTTTGGCGGTTTCGCCGGGTAGGCCGTAGAGGAGGTTGATGCCGGGTAGGAGGTAGGGGAGGCCGCCGGGGCCGCGGTGGCCACTGACTTCGTTGAGGATGCGGACTGCTTCCAGAGTCTGTTCTGGTGTTGCGTTGAGGTTGTTGGCAGCGTGGACGGCGGGGTCGGCGGATTCGAGGCCGAAGGCGGCGATGTTGCCGTCGGTGCCGTATTCGACGAGGAGCCTGGCGATGTCGGCGGTTTCTTGGGGGTGGGTGGCAAGGACGGCGGGATTGGCGTTGTCGATGTGCAGTACCTTGCGTTGGGGTGCCACTTCGTGCATGCCAACGAGTAGTTTCTCGGTAGCCGGAACGTTGGGTTTGGGTTCGTCGGTTTCGCCTACGCCGATCGCTTTGTAGGTCCAGAAACAGGATTGGCCGCCGAGGCGGAAGTGGCGCACGCCGCCATCGTAGAGGGTCTGGGTTTCTTCGATGATGGATTCCTGGTCGCGGTAGAGGGGCTTGGTCTTGGCGTCCTTGCAGAAGCCGCAGCCGCCGGATACGTAGTGGACGCAGCCGAGGAAAGTCTCAATCTCGGCGAAGGTGATGCCGCGTGGCGTGTCCGGGTGTTGGGCGACCACCTCGGCGCCGGCCAGTGCGTGGCGGTGCCATTCGTCGGCTGTGCGGAAGCGATTGACAGGTGTCCGCCCCGCGAAGTAGTCGGAAAGGGCGGCGTCGCCGTCCCGCGTGCTGAGGTGGTCGATGTGGTCGGCGATGGGTGCGGCCCGTGTGGTGGCGTGGCCGCCGCCACCGTCGGGGAAGCCGAACGCGGCGCAGGCGCCGAACAGGAAGCGTTCGCCCTTGAATTCCCGGAATAGGCCGACGGCTTCTTGGTGGGTAATGGGCGAGCCGCGCAGGTATTTGCCGGGAACGGTGACGGAAGCGAGCACGGCCAACGCGTCGCCCTCGAGTTTGCGGGGGCGTACGCGCAATTGGTCGATGGTGTGGTATTCCACGTCGGCGCCGGCGGCGTAGGCGGCTCCGGCAGCGTACCTGGCGGCTGGGGAAATGTAAGGTGGAACGCCGAAAGCCGAAGGCTCGTCCACATAGCCATCAACGAGGACGAGTTTCGCCATGGCTGGCGCTCCAGGTATGGGGTAATGGGTTTTGTGGGTGGCCCTACGCGGTAACCGCGGCGCTCTTGCCGGGGGGTAGGCCGGGGTCTTCCAGGCCACTCACTAAGGCAACCACATCGTTGGCCGTAGTGGCGGGTTCGCTGGCCGTGACGATTTCGAAGGGTACGCGGCGCAGGCCTTTGACGGCCTCCACGGCGACTTCGTGGGGTTGGGCGAAGCGGCCGGCGTCACTTGGGCGCACGTGGATGAAGAGTTCGACGAGTTCCCGTTCGGCGCCGTAGCGTGTGTACAGGGTGCCCTTGGCGATGCGGTTGGCGTGGACTTTCTTGTCCCCCTTGGGTTCGTCCATGGGG
>JBFJXU010000179.1:0-4182 GCA_041622975.1 Thermoplasmatota archaeon | reverse complement strand
TTCTCGACAGAATCGCGAATTTCCAGTGCCCTGCGGTGGCTGATTCCAAGGTCCTGGGCAACGTCAGCGAGGTGTAGTTCTTCTCGTCGCGTCAGGATGCCATCACGCATGGCTGCCTTGACTGCCGATTCGAAGGTTCGTTCAACCCGGTCGATTGGCAGGGCCGAATCTTGGGCGGGTAGCACCCGCGCCGCGAGGCCGTCGGCTGCCTTTTGTAGCGGTGTAAGGGCGAAGAGAAGCCCGCCCGCCGCGAAGATGCCGATGTATTGTGACCCCGAGAAATTGCCAAGGAATTCTTGCGTCCCCTCGCTCACGATGAAAAATACCGCCACGAAGGCGGCGGTGATTGCGGTCCGGGAGATTCCGAAGCGAAACTTCGCATTGATTCCAGGCATATGGCCGCGTAACACGACATATGCGACCATGAGGGATGCTGCCAGGTACGACATTGCCCACATGGAGAATCGGACTTCCAGCAGCACTGCCACCCAGCCGGTCATGTCGCCGACGACGCGTAGCACGTCGTCTAATGCCCCGGCGGCTGCTGCAGCCAGGAGAACCACCGTGATGACTCGCCGCCGCGCTGTGGTCGCGATCACCACGGCCAAGGCAACCACGACAACCAACTCGGCGACGTCCAGCAAAGCCCAGGTTAGGTAGTCCGCGTAATCGACGGCGAGGCTGAACCTGTGAGGGGTCAAGCCGATGTCGCGTGCCACTTGGTATGCTTGTGGCAACAGGAGGGCCGATGCAACAAGCAGCAGTGCCGTTTGCACCGGCGCATCGGCGGTTGCCCGGCCCCGAATCACGATGACCGCAATCGGTACGAACCTGAACAACACGTGGTAAATTGCGGCAAGAGTCCCCAGGACGTATGCTAGTGGGCCACTGGATTGTTCAATGTAGTCTTCGAGTATCCATCGCGTGAGATAGTGTAATGCGGCGCCCACCAGCAGGAATGTAGTCAATGATTGGCCGGACTTACCAAGTCGCCGCACTGGGGTAGGCCAATTGACGGCAAAACCAAGTGCCGCCCACGCGACGAGCGAGAATGGCAATGCAGCGCCTGCGTTCAGGCGTGCAATGATGGATTCGTTCAGAGATGTGACTGACGCTGCTTGCACGGCAAAAACGATGCTGAGGAGGAGCATCGTGGCTGCCAGGCTGCGCAGCGCCATGCTTCGAACGCCGTGGCGAAAAACGAGCCCTGCAAGGCCAAGCGATACTAGGGATGCCAAACCGAATGCGATTGCGGCGACAGGGAACCCGCTCATGACTATACATCCATGCCGGGTCGGCGGCCCGGGACCCTTAGGGTGAAGTGGCGAGATTCAACCGTGCTCTGCATGCCAGGGTACGCACCCCGTGTCGGGGGAAATACGTACCCTGCGTTGGCGCGGGGTCGTGTGGTGGACCCTGCCCCAATCAACCCAACAGACCTGTCACGACCATCGTCCACTCGATGTCGCCGATGACCAGTTCGCCGTCTTCGTGGGCGAGGTAGGGTGCGATGTCCCAGTTACTCGTCGGTTCTCCGTGCTCGCCGCCGTGACCGTGGATGCGGGTCTGGTTGGGGTCTTCCCACCAAGCCGGCTGGACCGGCATTTCCCATACGGCGCGGCCGGGGCCGCGTTCCACTTCGCGGGGCTCGAAGAAATAAGGCGTGGAGTGGGGGCTGAACTTGATCGCCATGGGGGCATCGTCGTCGCCGGTCCATGTGACTTCGAACCGCACGGTGGCGGTGCCCGGCCAAACGGGTTTTCCCGTGGGTCCGAACGAGGGGTAACTGCTCCCGAAGCCGGGGTCGTTGTGGTCTGGTTCCTGGGCATAGGCGTCCAGGAACCGACCAGTTCGCTCAAGGACAACGTGTTCGGCTTGGTCGCCCCAAATGGTGGCGATGGCTGAGGCGTTCCAAGATGGCTGTCGCGGGGCGGGGCCTGCTGCTGCCGCGTAGGTGATGACAAAGGGACTGGAGTCGTAGCGGTCCCAATCGGTGTGTTGGTACGGCGTGTGGTCGTGGTGTGGTTGCAAGCGTACCGTGACGTTCGGGGGTTGGCCGTCGGGTCCTGCGGGGAAAGCATACTGCACCCAGTCGTCGGTGCCATTGAGTAACGGCGTAACGGTGCCTGCGAGGACTTCGATGAATGCGACGCCGCGGGCGCGTGGGGCATCGCCTCCCAGGAGGTTCGCTTGCAAGGTCCATGTCCCCGGAGCCGGTTGGCGGGTTGTGAGCAATTTGAGGTCGGGTTCCGGCCCCGCCGCCTGCACCAGTTCCCCGTCCGGTGATTGTAGGGCCATGCTGGTGACGTAGTCGTTGGCTCGGGTCTCCAATACGTCCGTTTCACTTGGCAGCGGGCTTTCGCCATGCACTCGCACAAAGATACCTCCGGCGCCGTCGGGGACGTCGAACTCCATGGTCCAGGTTTGGCCCTGTATCCAATCCCATTCGGTTGCTCCTGATTCCCAGATGACTGGCTCTGCATCATCCCCTTCCAGCACCTGCACCGCGTGCAGCGGCGCTTCGGGGTAGGCTGGCGCGATTGTGAGGTTCCATCCCGGGCCGCCGGCTTCCCAGTGGGCGCTCCAGAATTCGAGGAGGCCGTAGTGGCAGTCCCCGCAGAATCGGTCTGTGTATGTGACGGTGCCATTGGCGTGCCAAACCGGTTGCTGAACAGACTGGTCCGGGCCTTGGCTGTCGGGCAGTCCGATGCCCCATACGAGCAATCCCACAGCAAGGAGGCCGGCGCCGCCGATGAGGATGGGGGTCCACTGCACGGCGCTGGGACTGGTGCGGGGGCCTTGGAGATACCGTCCCACCCATCGGCCAAAAACGCCAAAACGTTAAGTGATTGCAAAACGACCTGGGCGTATGAGTGAGTTCGACATCTACCAAACTGCCACGGGGGTGACGGCGGTCACCAACCCTGTGCAGCGACAAATCCTCGCTGCATTGGAGGAGGCAGAAATGGGCTTGCCCGAACTCATGGAAGTGACGGGCAAGTCCAAACCGACATTGTCTGGCATTCATGTCAAGGAACTCCTCAACCGGGAATTGGTGGTCGAATCACCGCACCCCACGGACAATCGCCGCAAGGTGTATCGGTCGGTGGTGCGCCGTATCGGGAGCAGCGATCTTCCTGTGGACCAGTTGCGCCACGCGGTGCAAGCGTATGCTGGCTTAGTGCCTGCTTCCAAGGGCTACTCGTTGAAGGCCGTGCTACAAGTGTTGGGTGCAGCACCGGCTCAGTCGGAGGCGGTGTTGACTGCCCAGGCGACTGCCCTTGGGGCTGCAAGCCAAGGGCTGCTGGAGTTCGATTCCCCGAGGGGATTGGGTCTGGCGCTCGTGTCCTTCCTCGAGGACCAAGGCTTGGCTGCGGTTGCTCAAGTAGACCTGGATGCCCTGTCCTTCACGTGTCGTCCGGCCGCAGATTTGGCCTTGGCGCCGTCCTTCGTGGGCGCGATTCTGGCCGGTCTCGTGACGGGGCTGTGTAAGGAGAAGGGCTTGTCTATCCAATTCGCCGGCCTGGCCGAGGGTGACACGTTCACTTTGCGAGCCCAGGGAAATCGTTAGCCGAACGTTCCGTGGTAGCCGAACGTTTATGATGGGGCTGTGTTTGCGAGGGCTTGGTGACCCAATTGACCACCAACGCAACTAGCAACCAACGCTTCGTCGACAGCCCCATCCTGCTCAACCCCGTCACGTATTGGCGGGTCAGTGCCTTCGCTCTGACCGCGGTCGCAGTCCTTGGCTTTGTCGTCAACATCGCCGCGGGCAACAACGAAGGCATCCCGGACCTGCTCAAATTCGACTGGGCCCACAATGTGGTCCACGTGGTACTGGCTGGTGCCGCATTCTTCTTCGGCTTCGCCAACGTCAGCGAGCGAGCCACCAAGATCGCCGCCATTCTGTTCGGCTTCGTGTACGGTGCCCTGGCCGTCGTCGGTTTCATCGGCGGCATGACCCTGGAACTGTTCAACTTGCTCAGCCTAGAATTCGGGGAGAACCTCATTCACACCCTGCTCGCCGTCTGGGCCCTCGCCGCTGGCTTCAGCGCCACCCCCACCGACTAAACCCCGCCTCGCCTGGCGGCGCTCCACCTCGCCGCCAGGCACCCTTCCCCCTCAACCCACCTACCACCACAAGACCAAGTCCCCGGCGACACCGCGTCGCCGGGGGCGACC
>JBFJXU010000178.1:0-4183 GCA_041622975.1 Thermoplasmatota archaeon | reverse complement strand
GACCGGGGGCTTCTTCAGCGTAATTTTTGCTGTAAAGCCATCCGGAACGACGCCTTGTTCGACGGCAGTAACCGCCGAACTGGCGCCGACCATCGCGGCTGCTGCCAGTACTACCATCCACTTGTGACTCATACCAATCAGTCCTGATGCAACAGTCTGTTGCTTAGGTCGCTACAAAACCGGGCCCGTATAAGAGCGTTGCCGTGGGTTTGGTGGCGACTATCAACCAAGCGCCACCGGACAACTCTGACGCCTGTCGCATGGGCCGTTTTCCAACGTCGAATTTCTACATACTGCGGCGGGCGAGGATGATTGACGACAAACCAACGTATCTTCCAGTCGCGTAGGAATCTAGCCCGAGCGCCGATTCGGCCGACAATCTGGGCCTATGGGCAAACGAACTGTACACAGGTTGGCTCTTCGCCTTGCCATACCGTAGGCCGGAAGTTCACGAAGACGGGGCTTCGGTTAGGTCCGGGCACGCCGACAGTCTCCGAAGAGAAGCCGAACAATTCGTCGGCGTGGACGAACCACTCGCGGTCGGTCTGATCGGCTACAAAGGGTGTACCATCGAAGGGGCCCTGGTCCGTGCCGTCACTGCCCATCCGGACACGCCCCGACTCAACGAGGAGCGTACTACCCTGAGAGAAGTAGATGCAGTGAGGAGGCGAGGCTCGATTGAAGACCTCGTCGGCGTGAGGACAGAACTTGAAGTACAGGATTGTGTGCGGCGTGAATCCGGCCCCGGACCGGATGTCACCGGCGGAAATGAAATCGCCAAGGGGCACAGTAAAGGTCCAGGTGGTCGTGTCATCGTTCTTGCTGGATCGAGTGACTAGGGGGGTTCCCGCGTCAAAGCCGACAGGCACCTTCGACTCACCTGGCTTACAGGAGAGGCCTTCTTGCCAGTCGATTTCCGAGTGATAGTAATAGAGTGGGTCGCTCGGGTTGGGATTGCCCGTATAGTAGTCCCAGGTGACGGGGTTCTCATTGTAACTGTCCGCCAGTTCCACGTGGAATGTGCATTTCTCCCAGTCAGCCGGCCCGGCGCCACTGTAGCCAACCACACCACCGGCGACGCGGCGGTTCTCGTACACATTGACGAAGACCTTGAGTTCGCTGTTGCCGCGAACGAACGAAAAGTCTGAGGCGACGGCTGTGGTCTCGCCCTCGCGCGGGTTGGCAGGATCAATGCGGTAAGACCCGTCGTGAGCGAACCGGAACGTGGCCGCCACCTGCTCCGACCCTCCAGCAACCAGCAGGTCAGCGGGGTTGCTGACGTCGGGGTCGGGGTGGCCCTGGACGCCTGTGGCGATGGCCGTGGAAACGATTAGTGCGGCGATGACCGGGACCCACCTGGGACTCATCGAGCGTCCGACCTGCGAAGCAAGTATTTATCGCTTGGCGTCGCCGTCGTGCGGATGCGGTTAAAACGGGACCCTTGGTGGGCGGCCCCGGGCGTGGCTCTTCCTGACACGCCATCTGGCCAGACGAACCCTGTAGGCGTCGCAGTCTCAGGGCCAGGCCAGCCGCATTCGCGCCCTCCGTTCACCCTGCAGGATTGGTCTAGGGGTATGACTTTGGCCTTCCAAGCCAATAGCACGGGTTCAAATCCCGTATCCTGCATTGAATAGCGCAAGGAGCATCGCGACGAGCGGTGTTCAATGCGGGAGCAAGCCGACGTGGTCGGCTGGCGACTGCACTTTGGTGCAAGGAGCATCGCGACAAGCGGTGTTCAATGCGGGAGCAAGCCGACGTGGTCGGCTGGCGCCGGTGGTCCAGTTACCTCCCGGTCAGGTACCGGTCGGAGTCGTCATCGAGTTTCATGGCGAACTCTTTGCGGTACACATCCAGGATGGTCACGAACACCGACAAAGTGAGTGGGCCGAGGATGAAGCCACTGAACCCGAAAACGGTAAGGCCACCCAGAATCCCGAGGAGGACCACGACGGGGTGAACGTGGGCGCGGCTGCCGATGAGTTTGGGCCGGATGAGGTTGTCAAGGCCACTTACCATGACCGCACTGTAGACGAGGAGGCCGATGCCTTGGAAGGTGTTGCCACTAACGATGAGGTAGGCTCCCCAGGGGATCCATATGAGGGGCGGGCCGATGACCGGGAGGAGGGCCAGGATGAACGTGATGAAGGCCCAGAAGATGACGTTGGGCACACCGAAGATGAGGTAGCCGACGCCGGCGAGGACCGCTTGAATGGCGGCCGTGAGCACTTGACCGAACATGACGGCCCGGGTGACGACGGCGATTTCGTGGAAAAGCAGGTCGCGGTGGGCTTCCTGCATGGGCAGGAGTTCCTTCGTGAAATGGAGGAATCGCTCGCCGTCGATGTACGTATAGTATAGGACGTAGAGGAGCACGAATGCGCCGATGAGTCCCTCGGCGAGGAACCTGATGAGTTCCGTGGCGAGTTGGCTGGCGAAACTGTCCAGGCTCGGAATGACGGTGGTGAGGAGGCCCGGTAGGGCAGTGTCGCTGTATTGTTGGACGAAGGCGGTGAGAGCATCGGGGTCAAGGCGGACAATGATGTCTCTGAGTTCCGTGACAAGTCCAATCAGGACGTAACTGGCGGGGCCAAGGACCGTGATGCTCACCACGATGACCATGATGATGCTGCTGAGCCACGGTCGCCGGAGGCGTTGTTCAAGCCACTGGTAACCGGGGTGGCTCAGGTACGCAAAGAGGAGGCCTACGAGGACGTAGTCAAGGAATACGCCGACGACGCGGATGCTGATGGCGCCCAGGATGAGCAGTAATGCGAACAGGAACCATGGGCTCAAGCGTCGCTTGGACAGCATCGGGGATGGCTTCCATGTTTGGCCGGCTATTTAGGAGCGGGCGTCACGTGACGCGGACCTTGGCGGGATGTGCCGTGGTTCAAGCGTTCTTGGCTGCGATGAGTTCGAGGGCCCCCTCAAGGGTGAGGGCATCCGCGTCAGCCCCTTTGGGGAGGCTGGCGCGCGGGGGGGCGTTCTTACCTCGCCCCGTGCCGGTGCCAATCTGCACGTAGGGGCCGTAGCGGCCACTGAGGAGATTAACGGGCTTCCCACTCTTGGGGTCATCGCCGAGTTCCTTGATGACGCGGGGCCCGCGGCCACCTTTGGGCTGCGCCAGCAGCGTTACTGCATCGTCGAGGGTGACGTCGTCCATGGCAGTGCCCTTGGGGATGCTGCGATATTCCGGTTTGCTGCCGTCGCCTTTGTCGTGGGCTACATATGGGCCAAAGCGGCCGAGCCCGACAAGGATGCTGCCGCCCTCGGGGTGATTGCCCAAGGTGAGCGGCAGGCTGAGCAGGAACAATGCTTCCTCAAGGCTGGCGTCGTCG
Organism: Thermoplasmatota archaeon; assembly: GCA_041622975.1. Taxonomy (GTDB): domain Archaea; phylum Thermoplasmatota; class E2; order JACPAO01; family JAHFTW01; genus JBFJXH01. Next base: position 845 of record JBFJXU010000178.1, on the reverse strand, counting down.
GGACTCGTGGTTTTAGGGAGGCTAGCCCGCTTGGGTTTACCTTCTACGTCGTCGGCTTGGCCCAGTTGATAGTAGGGCCCATAGCGGCCTTCCATGAGGTAGACCTTGAGGCCCGTTTCCGGGTCCTCGCCAAGGCTGGGTGGGCCTTCGAGGCGGCTCGTGATGAGTCGTTCGAGGAGTTCTTCGTCGAGTTCGGCGGGTGTAACGTCTTCAGGGAGGCTGGCACTGATGCGCTCGCCGTCCTTTTCGACTTCCACGTAGGGGCCAAAGCGGCCTATTTTGACGGTGTAAGGAAGCGGCAATTGAATCACGCGCGCCTCGGCGGGATCCATGGATTCCATCTTTGCAGCTACTTGGCTGGCGAGGCCCGGGTGGTCGTCGTCGCCGTGCCAAAAGCCTTCCAGCACGGGTACGCGGGTTGTGTCGCCGCTTGCAATGCGATCTAGGTCGTCCTCCATCTCGGCCGTGAAACCTGTATCGATGAGGTGGGGGAAGTGATTCTCCATCAAGCCGGTGACGGCGAAGCCCGTGAACGTGGGGACGAGGGCTTTGCCGCGTCGCGTCACGTAGCCGCGGGCGGTGATTGTGTCAAGGATGCTGGCGTAGGTGCTGGGTCGGCCGATGCCTTCCTCTTCCAGGGCGCGCACGAGGGTGGCTTCCGTGAAGCGCGCGGGGGGCTTGGTTTCATGGCCTTCGGGGGTTACGTCGCGGCAGTTTGGTTGGTCGCCCGTTGCCAGTTCCGGTAGCGGGGGGTCGTCGCGGCCGCTGCCAGGGTAAACGGCGCGCCAGCCGGGGAAGTCCACTTCTTTCCCGGTGGCGGTGAAGGTTGCCTCTTCGACGCCGAT
>JBFJXU010000177.1:0-4195 GCA_041622975.1 Thermoplasmatota archaeon | reverse complement strand
CAGGAATCGCACCTGGCTCATCATGCAGGTGGCCTGGGTCCTCCTAGCCTTGCCTTGGTACATGTTTGTCTTCCTGCCGCGAGTGGGCCTTGTGGGCGAGGCGGGTTTTTGGGGCGGACCCGTGACGGCGGGAACACTACTGGCGGTGGCGCGTGGTCTAGCCGGGTCCCCGGTGGCCATTGTTCCATTTGCTGTTGCAGCCGCCCTTGGCGCCAAGCGGCATCCGAGGCTCCTGGCCTGGGCGGTAGTCCCTGCCCTTCCAATCACTGCCAGCCTGCTGGGGGAGCCAGTATTCGTTCCTCGCTATGCAGTGCTCGTGTTGCCTGCGGTCGTGTCCCTAGCGGCCCTCGGCGCATGGCGTTTGCCGAAGCGCGCGGCCGCGGTCGCCGTCGTCGGCCTGATTGCGTTAAGCGTCCCGGGCATCGTGGCAGCGCACAGCGTCGTCAAGGAGGACTGGCGAGGCTTGACTGCGGTGGTGGAGCGCGAGGCCGATCCCAACTCCACGGTCGCCTTCTACGAAGGATTCTGCCCGGGGCCTCAATGTGCGTTTGATTACTACGCCGAACGGGACGATTTGACGTACGTGGCGTTGCCGTGGATTGGCATCGAAGGCTTCGGGGACAAGCACCAGGATGCGGCCGGCGCCTTGCCGGATACGTTTTGGCTCGTGAGCCGGGATGGTAACCGCGTGGACGATTACCTGGCTTACTGGCGTTCGCGGGGTTGTGAAATCACTCTGACCGTGGACGTGCCGCGGCTGCAGGCGCACACCATCGCGTGCTGACCGTGCTTCTTATCTGACGCCGGGGTGCCTGCCCGCTGTGGCGGCACCATTGGCGCTCGTGCGTCTCCTGCGTCCCCATCAATGGGTGAAGAATGGGCTTGTGCTAGCACCCCTTGTCTTTAGCGGCCGCTTTCTCGAGGCCGAGGCCGTGCTGGCGGCCCTTCTTGCCGTGCTGCTGTTCAGTCTCGGCGCATCGGCCGTGTATGTCCTTAACGACCTGCGGGATTTGGCGTCAGACCGGGCTCATCCCCGCAAGCGTCATCGTCCCCTCCCCTCTGGTCGTGTGTCGCCTTCCATGGCGAAGGGTGTCCTGGTGGCCTTGTGGGCCGTAGTCCTTTCATCGGCGTGGTTGTGGCCGCCTGTCGGCGTCGTCATCCTGCTGTACGTTGCCATGAATGGCGCCTATTCCATGGGCCTCAAGCATGTCCCCGTGCTGGACCTGTTCATCGTCGCCGCCGGCTTCGTGCTGCGCATCTTTGCCGGTGCCGGAGCCATCACGGTGCCGGTATCGGCCTGGATGCTCGTGACGACCCTGACACTTGCGTTGTACTTGGTCACGATCAAGCGGAGGCAGGAACTGCTGACGCAGGGCGATGGGGCGCGCAGCGTCTTGGCCCATTACACGCCCGGCATCCTCGACCACTACGCTACGGTGAGCGCCACGGCCACCTTGGTCTTCTACGGCTTCTTCGTAGCCGATGTGCGTCCTGAACTCATACCTACCCTGCCGTTCGTGTTGTTCGGCGTGTTCCGCTTCTGGTTCATTGTGGAACGGCGGCACCTTGGCGAAAGCCCCACAGACGTGGTCTGGAAGGACCCCCTTCTGCTCGTCAATGTCCTTGCCTGGGCTGCGGTGAGCATGCTGGCCATCGGGGGTTTCTTGCCTTGGACCTGAGCGGTTGGGGCAGGTACCCCGTAGCCGATTGCCACGTCCACCGGCCCAGTACGAGGCCCCAGGCCGAGGCGACGGTCGCCGGTGTCACGCCATTAATTCCACGAGGCCTGGGGCGATCCTACGCGGATAGTGCCCTGGCGCCGGCGGTCCTGGATGACACGCGCCTGGGTCGCATCACGTCGTTCGACGCCGTGGCAGGCGTGGTCACGTGTGAAGGTGGGGTGAGCCTCGCGACGCTGATCGAGGTGTTTCTGCCGAGGGGCTGGTTCCTCCCCGTAACTCCGGGCACCAAGCACGTCACGGTGGGCGGTGCCATCGCTGCAGATGTCCATGGCAAGAACCACCACGTGGACGGTTCTTTCATTCAGCACGTCGACTCATTCACCTTACTGACGCCAACTGGCCGCAGGCTCACGTGCTCACGCAATCAACACAAGGAGGCATTCTGGGCGACGGCCGGCGGCATGGGCCTGACTGGCCTAATCCTCGAGGCCACCATTCGGCTCAAGAAAGTGTCGAGCGGCCGCATGACGGTCACCCATACCAAGGCGCGCCACCTTGATGCCGCCCTCGACGTCTTTGCGGAAACGGATGCCGAGCACACGTACAGTGTTGCCTGGATTGACTGCCTAGCCCGGGGCAGTAGGCTGGGACGTAGTGTTGTCATGCACGGCGACCACGCTCCCGGCGATGGGCACACTGGCCCTGTCTGGCGTACGCGCCGCCGGCCTGGCGTTCCCATCGATTTCCCCAGGCTGGCGCTGAGTAAACCCACGGTGAAGGCATTCAATGCGGCGTACTACGCCGTGGGCCGGAATCACGTTGGCGAAGTGGACATTGACCCTTACTTCTATCCCCTTGATGGCATCAACAATTGGAATCGGTTGTACGGCAAACGCGGCTTCGTGCAATTCCAATGCGCCCTTCCGGACCCTTGCCACGAAGGCATGCGGGAGATTCTCACGCGAATCGCCGAAAGCGGTCGTGCTTCATTCCTCGCCGTGCTCAAGCGCTTCGGGCCCGGCAACCAAGCACCCCTTTCTTTCCCCATGGAAGGCGCAACGCTGGCTCTTGATCTGCCCGCGGACCCGGGCATCACGGGATTCCTGCAGGACCTGTACGACGTCACCATTGACCACGGCGGCCGCACCTACCTGGCCAAAGACGCTGCCCTCAGGCCCGACCAATTGCGTGCCATGTACCCGGACCTCGCCAAGTGGCAACGTGTCCGGGACCGCCTGGACCCCGACCACCGCTTCCAATCCATGCAATCCCAGAGGCTCCACCTATGACCACCCTGATTCTCGGCGCCACCAGCGACATCGCGCAAGCCGTGGCGAATCGTCTGGCTGCTCGTGGCCACGACCTCCACCTCGTGGCCCGAAGCAAAGACGAAGCCGGCCGCATTGCAAGTGACCTGGCCGTCCGCCACGGCGTGACCTGCTCGCATGCAGCATATGACATCATGGATGGCCCCGCCGCCCTGGAAGGGGATTACGACGGAATCTTCGTGGCCGTCGGATACTTAGGCGATTACGCTGGCGGCAGCGATGACGCCGCCGAAGTTAAACGCCTCTTTGATTCCAATTTGACGGGCGTTGCCGCGACCCTGGAATATCTTGCGCCACGCCTTCCGGACGATGCATGGGTTGCCGTCATCGGCAGCGTCGCCGGCGACCGCGGCCGGCAAAGCAACTACCTCTACGGCGCTGCCAAGGCGGGGCTGGCCGCTTACCTTTCCGGACTGCGCAACCGGCTCCAGGGTCGTGTTCACGTGCTCACAATCAAGCCTGGATTCGTGGACACCGCCATGACCCACGGCAAAGAAGGCATGTTCCTCGTGGCCTCTCCCGACCGCGTGGCCAAGTCCATTGTGAAAGCCATTCAGCGTCGCCGCAACGTGGTGTACACGCCCTGGTTCTGGCGGCCCGTGCTTTGGATCATCCGCGCCGTGCCCGAGCCCATCTTCAAGCGCTTGAGGCTGTGACATGAACTGGCAACTCCCGTTGGCCCTGGTTCTCAATGCCCTGGCAAACATCCTCATCCGGGCGGGGGCCAAAGGCAAGGACGTTGGCCTTGACGGCCGAGTGGTCCGCCTCATGCTCGACCCGTACGTGCTGGGAGGCATCGTCAGTTTCGGCTTAGCATTGGTGTTCTACGCGTGGGCCTTGACGCGCATCGACGTCTCCACCGCGTATCCCATCATGACGGCGGGCGGCCTCATCTTGGTCGCGGGTGCCGGCATTTGGCTGTTCGATGAAGCACTCACCGCCAGCAAAGCCGCCGGCCTCCTCCTAATCCTAGTAGGGGTCCTCGTCCTGGCTCGGCAAGCCTAACCGGCCGGGTCCGATGGGCCACCATGGTAAACCCCTGGCCGTTCCTTGCAATCGTGCTTGCAGCATCCCTTATTGGATGCGCCCAAGAGCCGGTCCCGGACCCCGTCGATGATGGTTCCACGGATGGTGGGTCCAGCGACGGTGGCGGAGACAGCCCTGACGACCGCGACACATCCGGTG
>JBFJXU010000176.1:0-4239 GCA_041622975.1 Thermoplasmatota archaeon | reverse complement strand
TGGTAAATCATGGCTTGACTCATGGCCGCTGCCCCCGCGCTTGTGCCTGCGATGACGCCACCGCGCTGAAAGTGGCCCTTCAAGGTCTGCAGCACCCGGGAACCCCCGAGCAGGTTGGTGATTCGTAGTTGATCGCCGCCCGTGAAGAACACCACGTCGGCATCGATGATGCGTTGGACATTGTCCTGGTCGTCCGCGGCCGTGCGGTCCCGGATATCCATGATGTTCACGGTCTTGGCGCCGATGGTCTTGAACGGCTCAACGTATTGCCCCCCCGCTTCCTCAGGAATCCGACTGGCAATGGGAATGACCTCCACGACCTTCGTGCCACCGTCCGGCAAATCACAGATTGCACGCAGGACCTCCAAGTCCGTGGTCTTGTCTTCATTGCCACCGACGGCCACCAGGGTTCCCTTGGGGACGAGGACATCCGGTTTAATCATGGTAGAGCCGCCCCAGTTGAGCCCGGATTTGGCCGTTGCGACAAGATCACCATCAATGCTAAGACCGATGCCGGGCCCGCAGGGGCAATGCGCAGCCTCGTAATTGCAGCAATCCTCATTGTACCACTCACCGCAATGCCCGTGTCAGCGGAGAACACCGAAGTGTGTGTTCCCGGCGTCTTCTTCCACCGCTGCGCCGCTAACGTTGCCACGGATTTTGCCCACGGCGTCGTAGCCGTTAGCCCCACCGGTGATGCCAGCGGAACCTTCGTCGGCGTGAGCGGCACGGGTGACGCTAACGGTCGCGAGGGCCGCGATTGGGGTTGCCACGGCTACGGCATGTGCGAATACCACAACCGCAACCTCATCGGCGTCAGCGGAACGGGCGACGCGGGCGCCCAATGGGTCGCCGTAAGCGGCACGGGCGATGCCGGTGGCGAATGGGTAAGCGTAAGCGGTACGGGCGACGCCGGCGGATGCGCGGGCTACACCGACTGCGGCGAATCCTGGGTTGAAGTCCACGGTGGCGAAGTCGGCAAGGGCAGTGTCGTCCACGTCAGCGACGACAACCAACGCCACCCCTTGTGCCAACTCTGGGGCCTCTGCCTCTGACCTTAACAACCGCCCTCTCTTGGCCCCAAGCATGACCCAAGAAACCGCATCGGCCTCCAAGCGCCAGGCATGGGAGGAAGGCACCCTCGCGGCGGCTTTGTCCCGGTTCCCGGAGCGTAAGGAACGGTTTGCCACGGTGAGCAACGAAGAAGTTCCTCGCATCATGGACCAGGAGGGCCTTGACGCCATTGGCTTCCACGCGGAGCGCGACTTGGGGTTCCCGGGCGAGTTTCCGTTCACGCGTGGATGCCAGCCCACCATGTACCGGGGCCGGCTGTGGACCATGCGGCAGTTTGCTGGCTTCGGAACAGCCGCGGAGACCAATGAGCGCTTCAAGTACCTCTTGAGCCAAGGAACCACGGGGCTTTCCACGGCGTTTGATTTCCCCACGTTGCAGGGCTTCGACTCGGACCACGAATACAGTCTGGGCGAAGTAGGCAAGGTGGGTGTTGCCATTGATTCCCAGCAGGACATGGAGCGCTTGTTCGACGGCATTCCGCTTGGCGACGTGTCCGTCTCCATGACCATCAATGGCCCCGCCCCCATTGTTTGGGCCATGTACATGGGGGCCGCGGAACAACAAGGCGTACCGTTTGACCGCTGCACCGGCACCATTCAGAATGACATCCTGAAGGAGTACCAAGCGCAGAAGATGTTCATCTTCCCGCCTGAGCCGAGCGTGGAATTGTGCTTGGACACCTTCGAGTGGGGAAGCCAACACGCGCCCCGATTCAATCCTATCAGTATCTCCGGGTACCACATCCGGGAAGCGGGTTCCACTGCGGTTCAGGAACTCGCCTTCACGCTCGCTAACGGCATGGATTACGTGCGGCGCGGCGTGGCTCGAGGCTTGGATGCTAACACGTTCGGCATGCGCCTGAGTTTCTTCTTCAACGCCCATAACGACTTCTTCGAGGAGATTGCCAAGTACCGCGCTGCGCGCCGCATTTGGGCCCGCTTCATGCGCGACGAAATGGGTGTCACGAATCCCCGGGCTCAGTGGCTGCGGTTCCACACCCAAACGGCGGGAATGACTTGCACAGCGGAACAGCCCGAGAACAACATTGTCCGCGTTGCATTGCAGGCTCTTGCCGCCGTGCTGGGTGGCACGCAGTCGCTGCACACCAACTCCTTCGACGAGGCACTCGCTTTGCCCACGGAGAAAGCGGTCCGTATTGCACTGCGCACCCAACAAATCATCGCCCATGAATCCGGGGTTACCAACACGATTGACCCCCTGGGCGGTTCGTACCACTTGGAGTGGCTTACGACGCGCATGGAAGAAGAGGCCCAGGAATACTTCCAACGCATCGACAAGATGGGCGGCATTGTGCGAGGCATCGAGAATGGCTTCTTCCAGAGGGAGATTGCAGACGCCGCATTCGAGTACCAACGCCGCGTGGAAAACGGGGAATACACGGTCGTCGGCGTGAACGATTACCGCATTGATGAGGAGCCGTACGATGACATCCTCAAGATCGACGAGCAAGGAGAGCGCGACCAACTGGCGCGTTTGGCAAAACTCCGCCAGGACCGGGACCAAGCCGCTGCGGAAGCCGCACTCAACAAGTTGGCGGAAGCCGCGGAATTGACGGGAGCCGACCGCGTCAATATGATGCCATTCCTGCTCGATGCCAGCCGCGCCTACTGCACACTAGGTGAAATCCGGGAAGCGATGGTTTCGGTGCACGGCGAGTACCGCGAGCCGGCCGTGTTCTAATGGAGCACCTCCGGCCCCTAGCGGACCAGCAACGCATCCAGGAACTCGACGAACTGGAGGCCAAGTACCGCAAGAAGCGGGATGATTCCCGATGGTACGCGGTGGTTGGCACCATGATGATGTTTGCCGGGGGGCTCAGCGTCGCCATCGGCGTGGGGGGCGGCCTCATGACGCTCTATGGCATCAGCAGTTGGGGTTACTGGGCTCGCCGACTTGGCAAGGTCGAGGAAGAGCAATGGGACGTCCTTGGCATTGAAGACCCGTTTGACGACCTAGACGGTTGAATCATTCAATCCAGGCGCCTTCGAGACGCAGCAGGTCCGCTTTGAGCGCCTCCCCGCCGTCGTAGCCCCCCAGGGCACCGCCGGCTGCCAGCACCCGGTGGCACGGAACGACGAGGGGCAAGTGGTTTCGATTGTTGGCTTGACCAACGGCCCTCGCCGCCCCAGGTTTCCCGATGGCGGCGGCAATGTCGCCGTAACTTCGCGTTTCCCCGTACGGAATTTGGCGCAGGGCATTCCAAACCGTTTGTTGGAATGGCGTGCCCGCCAGGCGAACCGGGAAGGTGAACTCGGTGCGGCGGCCCTGCACGTAATCCTTCACCTGCGCGGCGGCATCGACCAGCAATGGGTCTGTAGTCGCGGCGACCACGTCTTCATGCGGGGTCCGGGGACTTCCCGGCAAGGTCACGTTGGTGATGGCTTGCCCGTCACTCTCCACATGAAATTCGCCGAGGTCGGTTGCAACGCGAAGCCACGCCATGATGGCGGTAGAGGCGACCGGTTTCTTAACGGCAAGCGTGGGTCGCCTTGTTGTGCCCCGGCAACACGCCATCGATTTGCGTAGTGACACCATCACCAAGCCCACGGACGAGATGCGGGAGGCAATGGCGGGAGCCGAGGTGGGCGATGACGTGCTGGGCGACGATCCCACCGTGAACCACTTGCAAGATGAAGCGGCAGCAATCCTCGGCATGGAAGACGCATTGTTTGTTCCGTCTGGCACCATGGGAAACCAAATTGCTGCCTGGGTTCACACGGGTCGCCACGGCGCCATGGTGGCCGAGGAGAATTGCCACATTGCCTTGTACGAAGGCGGCGGGGCGGCACTTCTTGCCGGCGCCCATTTACGGACGGTGAGCGGCGAACGCGGTGTGTTTGGCCCCGAAGACCTGGAACGCTACTGGTACCCGGACGACCCGCACTTCGCGGCCACGAAGGTGGTCTGCGTGGAGAACACGCACAACTGGCACGGGGGGACCATTTGGCATCCACAGGAAGTGGAAGCAATTGGTCGTGCGGCGCGCGACCACGGCGCTGCCCTCCACATGGATGGCGCACGGTTGTGGCACGCTGCGGCGGCTAGGGAACGCCCGGAGTCGGATTGGACGCGCCACGCAGACTCGGTCATGTGTTGCTTGTCCAAGGGCCTCTCGGCCCCAGTAGGCTCAGTGATTGCGGGTTC
>JBFJXU010000175.1:0-4250 GCA_041622975.1 Thermoplasmatota archaeon | reverse complement strand
CATGCCAATGAGACCAAAGACGACGAAGTCGAGTTGGTCGAAGGGGAACCAAGGCGCGCCTCGGTCCTTGCCAATACGACGCTTCACGTAGGACTCCGCAACGTCGCCGGCGAGGGCGAAAATGCCGACTACGAAGCCGAAGGCAAAGACGCCCCACCATGCCGTGGCAGCCACGTCGCATGCGGTGTCCGCCCCACAATCGGGCTCATTGCCAATGGGGCCACCGCCGTAGCCTCCCATGGAGAAATCCCATCCAGCAAAGAAGCCGCCTTCGTACATGCTTGGAGCAGCAGCGGCCATGGCGACCGCCGTGAGGCCCGCAGCCACGCCGCCCAGTAGGAGCCCGCGCCAGGTCTTACCGTCGCCGAGGATTCGCTTCCCGTCGGCGTGCATGCGGCCGCCGTCAATGGGCTGGCGCCAAGAGGGCACAATCTTGGCTGAAAAGACGGGGCTCATGTTGGCCACGTAGGCCGGCAGGAACAGCCACAATGCGTGCAGGATACTGGCCCACGCCACGATTCGTCCAACCCGGGGCCTTGTAAAGCCCTACGTGAGCCGGCCCTTGTATTTGTCACGCAATCGGAAGCCCACGGCGATGCCAATCGCCATGCCGGATAGGTGGGCGACGTGGCCAATGCCGTCGCTCGGGCCAAGCGCACCTAGGAGATCCATGGCAGCATACAGCAAGCCCATGGCCCAGAAGGGCACGGGCAGAATGCCCCAGATGAGGATCTGCTGCTTTGGCATGACGATCATCAACGTTCCGAAGACCATCATGATGGCGCCGCTTGCTCCGAGGGCAGCGCCGCCCGTGATGGTCACCTGGAGCACGCCGCTCAGGGCGCCGGCCGCCAGGAACAATGCTACGTAATTGCGGAGGCCCAGTAGCCGCTCGGCCAGGGGCCCGAAGAAGTACAGCATGATGCCGTTGAACAAGATGTGAAGCAGACTGAACGGGGCATGGGCCAACGTGCTCGTCACGAGGCTCCATGGCCGGATGTACCAATCCGGCGCTATCAAGAACAAGGCGGCAAACGCGTTCTCGCCCAGTGCAAAGAAAACGGCGTGCTCGAGGACGAAGATGGCCCCGATGGCCGCCAGGAGCCCATAGGTTCCGCGGGGGGTCCATTGGGCGGCTGGTTGCTGTGGCTGCCAGCCTTGGCCGTATTCTTGAAACGAGGAATAGACGCGCGCCACGTCGCCGTGGACTGTTGGGCCTTGTTAAGCGGTGCCGGCTGCCAGGGGGTCTTCGCCCTCAATGTTTAAGGCTCGGTGCGCCGACGGAGAGGTATGGACCTAACCATCCTGCACCCGCCTACTGACGCGGTGCACGTGGACCCGGTCCGCTTTCACCGGCTGCCTCCAAGCGCCCAAGTGGTATTCGAGGCCGTCAGAGATGCTGGCCCGTTATCCGCAACGGGCTTGCGGGACCACACGGGACTGCCTGCTCGCACGGTTCGCTACGCGGTGCGGCGCCTCAAGGACGAAGGCCTCCTGGACGAACGCTGCAGCTTGCGAGATTGTAGAACCTGCTACTTCTTTGTGAACCAACGGTGTATTGGGGCGGCAGCGCTCCAAGCCGCTGGGGAAGAATAACTGGGGACCGGCAGCAGGTCTAAGTGGGATGTGCACCCAACCAATGGTGATGCTCCGAGTGTTAGATGCTCGGCCCGAAGATGTCCCCGAGGTCGTACGTATGGGTGCCCAACTGAGCCCCGACGAATTGACCGCGTTGGCCCGCCGGCATGGGGGCTTCATGGTCGCCAAGGACATCACGAATGGCCACGTGGTTGGCTTTGTGGTCGTGCGGCGAGGCCAAGCATTGGATGCACACCTAGACGCCCTGGACGTCGAACCACTTCACCGCGGCCGCGGCATTGGTGATGCGCTGCTGCGCAAGGCCGTCAATCGCATGGCTAGCGAAGGCGCTCGCACGATGGACTTAGAGGTCGCCGTGGACGCCGTTGATGCGCAGGCATTCTACCAGCGGCATGGCTTCCAGCCGCACGGCCTTGTGGAACACGCCTTACCAGACGGCAAGGACGCAGTCCTCCTGGGGCGACCCCTGTAAACGGGTTCAACGACTTACTGGCCTAGTGCTGCGAGCGCGAAGGCCGGGAGGTGGCTGTCGCGGTTGCCGCGGTCTTGACTGACGACGGGTTCCTCGACTTCCTCGGCGGCCAGGCGCTCAAAGCGCTCCACGAGCCGGTCACGGTTCTCGGCGTTGCCGACCATGACCACGTTGCTGAATCCCTGCGCAAGCAGGAACACGGCGCGCTTGTGGTCTGTCTTCGATTTGTGGATGTGCTGGGGACTCACTTCCAGATCTTGGTACGACCGGAATGATTCGTCCCCTGCCACGCCCGCTTCCTCGAAGAAGCGCTTCATTTGACAGAGTAGGCTGTGTAGCTGCAGCAGCTCGTCTTTGTGCATCCCGATACCCGGAATCAAATCGGTGGATATATGTGTGGCGCCCAATGGCCGCGCGGCCGCCCCCGTCGCCACGTATCTACCAAAGGATGAGTGGAAGAAAAAGGGGAAAGGAAAGTCAGATTGGACTACTCGAGGTCGTCTTTCGTCAAGATTTCGACCGTGTCAGGAACCTTGGTGACGTTGCCCATCTTGACGCCGACAACGGTCGGGATTGCCTTCTCGCTGGCAATGTCAAGCAGGCGTTGGGTGATGACACCGTCGAAGACGACGCTGGACACCTTGGCCTTGGACGACTTGAGGGTGTCTGCCAACTCGCGGACGGCCAAGCCGTCCTTGATGGCCTTGCCCTGGTCATCCAAGAGCACTGCCTTCAGGGAACCCGACAGGTCGGCGAGTTGCTCGCGGAACGCGGCACGGGGATCCAAGTCCTTGTTCGCCGGTTTCTTGGCAGGGGCCTTCTTACCGGCGGGCTTGTCGTCCTCCTTATCGTCGTCTTTCTTGGCGCCGCGGCCCCGGGCCGGCTTCTTGGCGGGGGCCTTGTCCTTCTTGTCGTCCTTGTTATCGTCGTCCCGCTTGGGTTGACGGCCGCGGCCCTTGGGGCCCTTGTTGTCAGCCTGAGCCTTCCCGCCGTCGTCATCGTCCTTCTTGATGACAATGTTGAGGCTGCTGGCAAACTGCTCGGCGGTGAGCTTGTTCTTGAGTTGCTTCATCACGAGCTTGTGGGGGATTTCCTCCACTTCACGCGTAGGGGGAGCGCGGGCCACGAAATCAATGTCACAGGTCTGTAGGAGTTCACGGGCGATGAGTTCACCGCCGCGGTCGCCATCCACGAACGCCGTGGTGGTCTTCTCCTTGGACAGGTCGCGCACGGTTTGAGGGATGTTGGTGCCCTCAACGCCGATGACGTTCTTGATGCCGTGCTTGAGGAGGTTGATGACGTCGTTGCGGCCCTCCACGACGATGAGGGATTCACTGGCATCCACGTTGGGGCCAGCCCACAGGTTGCTGCCGGGGTACTTCTGCACCTCAGCCACCTGGACGGCAGCGCGGACCTCGTCGCTGATGCGACTGGAGTCCTGGCCCACGTCCTGGTTCATGGACTTCAGGAGTTGCTTGGCGCGGTCAACGACCTGCTTGCGCTTGGCAACGCGGGTGTCCTCGACCTTCTCGACCTTGATGTTGGCCTTGCAGGGACCAATGCGGTCGATGGCTTCGATGCCGGCCGCAAGGATTGCGGACTCTACCTTGTCCATGGCGCTCGGCAACAGGATGCTACCCGTTGTCTTGCCCTTGGATTGGTTGATGTCCACTTCGATGCGCCCAATGCGCGCCGATTTCTGAAGGTCACGCAGATCGAGTTCGTTGCCCATGAGGCCCTCGGTCTGCCCAAAGATCGCGCCGATGATATCGGGCTTTTCGATGACGCCATCGGCGTTGATGCTGGCTTTGATGAGATACTTGGTAGTGCTGGGATCGACGACCATTGGGTCACGTCCTGGAACCAGCGTTCCGCTCACCGCGACACTACAGCCTGTAGTGTCCGATGCAGTGCACATGCAGTAAGGAGTGAATGTGAGCGCCCGCCTGTCACGCGGGTACAAGGCGCAGTTGCGCCGGTTCCGCTAATGCACTCAACGTGTTGCTAGTTAAGCGTTGGTGTATGGAGGAGGGGGAGGAGTGTTGGTGCGATTGCGTCGCCCAAACCTATGGCTCGTACACGTGGCAGGGCGTGGGGTTGCTGCTCGCAACGGGCCTTTGGTTGCCCTGATGGTCATAAACACCCCACCAGCCACCATCTTCCCAGCCGGGGTCGCAGT
>JBFJXU010000174.1:0-4291 GCA_041622975.1 Thermoplasmatota archaeon | reverse complement strand
GGCGGTGACGGTGGCTGTGCCGGTCCATGTGATGAGGCCCTGTTCAATCTCGGTGAAGCGAGCGAAGGTGCGCGTGCCCGTATCGTCGGGCGAGGTAGCGCCGTCGGCGTCGAAGCGTACGTCTCCCACCATGGCAGATGCCCGAGCGGCAAGGCCCAGTCCACCTGGGTCTTCGAATGTGAGGTTGGTTTCTCCCGCCACGACGTCGTAGCCGCTGGCAAGCCACAGTTGTTGCATGAGTCCGGGTGGGGCGAGCATTTGGAAGACGTATTCGTGGTCGTCAGCGTCGTAGCCAGCGACCGGTTCAATGTAGGTCCAGAGGTGGCCGACGTGGATACTGGGGACCACGATGGAGCCCGTGGTGAGGTTGCCGCAGGCAAAGATGTCCGCGTACAAGGCGGCGACCGCGTCCGCGCCCCCTACCAGGGGCTCGGCCGTGTAGTTCTCGGGCAACATGGCTTGCACGTCTTCCATGGCTGCTGGGATGCGCACTTGCACGCCCTGGCAACCTGTGAAATCCAGGGCCGTCAGGAGGGTGCGGGGCCCCATCGGTTGGCGAGGGGGTGTTGGTTGTCGCGGCTCGTCGGGTTCGTCGGGTTCGTTGGGTTCACGCGGCTGCTGGGGGTTGCGTGGTTCGTCGTCGTCGTTGCAGCCGGCCAGCAGCAATGATACAACCAACAAGCTCGCCACGGCGACGCGCTTCATGCGCCCTCTTGTTCGTCAAAGAGTTGGTCAACCACTTCCCAGACCGTGCGGATGTGGGGAATCGTGATGCTGCCACCCACCACGAGGGCGACGTTCAGGGCGTCGAGTAATTCATCGCGACTCCACCCCGCCTGGACGCATTGGTCGGCGTGGTACGCGATGCAATCATTGCAACGCAGGACCGTCGAAGCAACGAGGCCAAGGAGTTCCTTGGTTTTGCTGTCCAAGGCGCCTTCGCGGTACGCGGCGGAGTCTAGTGCAAAGAATCGCTTGAGGTCGCGGTGGTCCTCCTTCAGGAGGTTGTCCGTTTTGCGTTGGCGCTCGGCGCGGAACTCGTGCAGGTCCACGGGGATGCTAGGGCGCGACCTGTTGATGAGGCCTATGCGCAGCGGGGGCGCCGCGTTCACCCGAGGAGCATGTCAAGGCCAAACCAAACGGCGACGCCAACGGCGACCAGGATGGCCACCTTGGCCAACGTGAGGACGGTCTTGACGAGGAAGCGAAGCACGAGTAGACCCACGATGACGATGCCGAGGGCCACAAGGATTGGAATGGAGACCATGACGGTCGAGCGTTGCGGGTCCGCTTGGCGTTACCGGTCGGTGGCAAGGGCGTTAGCGACCCAGCGCTTTGCGGAGGGCACGCCGGTTGAGCCGATATACCCAGGTGTTGGGATTACCATCTTCCTTGACACGGAGGCCGAGCGTGTGATCGCGGCGGCCGGCAAATTCGAGGAGGTCCTCCACGGTGCTGGCAGACTCGCCGGCCAACACCCGAGCTGCATCGTCTTGATAGGACGCGTAGTGGAAAGGGAACGTGATGCCGGTTGCGACCACCTTGATGGTGCCGGTTCCTTTGAGTCCCGTGATGGTGACCAATTCCCCCGTCATGGCCCGGCTTTCTTGACCGTAGGATGGATTGGCGAACCATTGGTTGCATTCACTGCAGAGCAATTCACCGACGTCGCTGAGGCCTTCCACATCTTGGTTGTCCTCCAGGACACGGTACAAAGTGCCGTCGCGGTAAGCGAGGAAGTAGTCCGTGTTATCGCAGTGGGGGCAGGCGAACACGGTGCCCGGGAGTCCGTGACTCGGGATGAATCCTTGGGGCGTAGGCCGTGGAGCGCTCTGTCAGGTGCTAGCAAGTGTGATGGCGCCCTTGATTTCCATGAGGCGTTGCTTGTCGCCGCAGCGGGGACAGTGGACATCGCGGGGCACGTCAGGGTCGACGAAATCCATGACCTCTTCGCAGGCGTTGCATTGGAAACGATAACGCTCGAGGGGTAGCGAGGCGAACCAGTGCTTGGTTTCGCCAAAGCGGCCCTTGCGCACAAGCACTGCACCCTGGTTGGTATTGAGGAGCAATGTGCCGTGGCTGGCACCTCCCTCGATGATGAGGGCGTTGATGACCGGCAACGTGGGGTGGATGTGCTCGGTGATGTATTCGGCTGCCCAGGTCGGGATGACGTCAGTCATGGTGTTCTCCGTAGATGATGGTGCGGCGTTGTTCGGGGTTTTCCCATTCGACGCGGAGGTAAGGGTCCCGTCCAGGGACGGCCAGGAAAATGAGGGCCGCCGCTAACAGGGTAGCAGATACACTGGTCAGCAGAACCGCCCAGCGGCCGCCTTCGCGGGCGTCGATTACCATGAGTGCGGCTATGGCTACCGCGGCAACGATGATGGCCTTGAGGGCCAAGCGCGTGGTACGTGGCCTCATGGTCTCCCCCACAAGCCGACCGCGGCGACCGACACGGTGGCAATGAGCAACACCACCGCGATGGGGACCTCGGTTTGTACAATCCATTCCTCGATGCCTTGGTCGCGCACGAAGGGATCCGTGCCTTGGGCCCGCTCCACCGTGTCTCCCACCCCGTCGCCGTCCGAGTCCAGCGTGGCGAGGGTGATGCCTTCGATGCGGCTTTCGGTTCCTTCGCCGTGGCGGATCCAGGCGTTACCCGCACCCTCCACGGTGACGGTGAGACGGAGGTAGTCACCTTCGTCAACGACCGCCCCCGTGGCCGGTAGAAGGAATGTAGCCTCCTGGGCCGTGGCGCCGGTCACGGTGATGAAGCGTGTGTCGCTGGCCAAGTGCCGGGCACCATCGGATCCAACGTTCGTGAGCGTCGCGGTGACCTGCACGGCGGCCTGTAACTGGGCTCCGACCTCGAGTACAGCAGTCACGTCCGCCGTGAACTCCTTGTCTTCGTCAAAGGGCACTGGGTAGAACCAGGACCTGGACCCACCAATGCCCGATTGGCCGGTGGGGTCCACGACTGGGGCAAGAATCGACTCGCCTTCTCCCGCTTGCGTATCACCGAGTAAGTAGACCTCTTCATCGAGGACCTCACCGGTCTCGCCCGTCAAGAAGAGGGTGCCGGGCAGGGCGGCGACGATGGCGATGAGTGCCAACACGACTCCGACACCGGCCACTTGGACTTGAAGCCATTGTGAAGGGGCGCTGGCCTGCTGCCCATATAGCGGGACACCCGTGCGCAGGCCGTGGACTGGCCCGTCTTCGACCACGCTCGCGCACTGCATAAGGGACGGGAGGCCAAACATGCCCTGTCGGGAAGCGCCTTCGTGGCCGATTTGCATGTGCAGGCCAACATCGACCTTGGCCAATTGCACCTAGGTTCGCCCGAGGACTACCGGTCCGCTGTGGCCGACCTGGTTGGCTGCGATCCAGACGGCGTGCACGCCACGTGCGGCACCACGGGCGCTAACACCGCCGCGTGCCTAGCGTTGTTGTCCCCCGGCGACCACGTTGTCATCGAACGCCCCACGTACCAACCGCTGGCCGCAGCGGCCCACGCACTTGGCTGCCAGATTACACACGTGGACCGCGACCCCGATGCCGGGTGGCGCCTCAACCCCGACCACGTCAACGAGGCGTGCACCAATGATACATCACTCATCATCCTGTCAAGCCCCAACAATCCGACAGGCGCCATGACCACCGCGCAAGACTTGGAGGCGCTGCACCAAATCGCCATGGCCGTAGATGCCCATGTGCTCGTGGACCAAGTCTATGCTCCGCTGCAAGATGCTCCATGGGCCGCCGGCGGGCGCCTCATCGCGACAAGCGGATTCAACAAGACCTTCGGCGCGCCGGCCCTGCGCACCGGCTTCGTGGCAGCCGACCCGGAGGTGGCTGAGCGCATTTCCCGCGTCCATGAAATGACGCATATGGCGGCTCCTCCCTGGGGCATGACCATGGCGATGACCCTCATGGCCAATGAGGATCGTCACCGAGATGCCCTCCACCAACGACTGCAGGCAAACCACGCCATCTACCATGACTGGTGCAAGGCAACCGGGATCGACGACCAAGCCGTCGGCCTTACGGCGTTCCCCAACATGGGCACGGACACGGCTGTACTTGCCCGGGAAGCCCTGGAAGCAGGCATCCTCATCCTAGCAGGCGAGCATTTTGGCATCCGCGGACACATCCGCGTGGGCTTGGGCGGTGACTCTGCAGCCCTCTCCAATGGCCTGGCGGCGCTCGGCCAATTACTTGTCCAGGCGTAATGCAGTATCTGGAGGCCTACGCGTCACGGAGTTCGTGTAGGTTGCGCACCACTTCCGTG
>JBFJXU010000173.1:0-4302 GCA_041622975.1 Thermoplasmatota archaeon | reverse complement strand
GGACACGTGCACGGCCTTGAGTGAGCGCAGCGAGTGAGGGGGCGTGCACGGTGATGCCAGTGGCCTTGGTCCGTGGCGGACACGTGCACGGCCTTGAGTGAGCAAAGCGACCGCACCCCTCCAACCTGGCCCTTGACGTTAAGCGAAGTCCTCCACTGGCCGGCTGCGTGAACCGGGTGGTCCTAGCGCATGGCGGCGCCGGCAGTTACGACAACAAGCACCACGACGGCCCCCAGGCCGCCGCCGAACAAGGCATGGCTGCCCTCGAGCGGGGTGGCTCCGTGGTGGATGCCGTGGTGGCCGCTACCGTGGTGCTCGAGGACGACCCTCGGTTCAACGCGGGGACAGGCAGCAACCTACGCTTCGATGGCAGGACCATCGAGATGGATGCATCCCTCATGGATGGCGCCACGGGCGCGTTTGGCGCGGTTGCGTGCCTGCAAGACGTTGCCAATCCCATCTACGTGGCCCAAGACGTGATGGCGACGCCTCATAACCTGCTGGCCGGCGCGGGGGCCACTGCCTATGCGCGTACGCGCGGCCACGGCGTGGCCAACGTCCTCACGCCGGCGGCGCGCACCAAGTACGATGTCCTCATGGAACGCTTACGCACCGAGGGCATTGCACCGGGCTGGTGCGACTGGGACATCACGGAATTGCGCAGTCACTGGAACTACGATGCTGACCTTGCCGAACTCATCCCGCCCGGCGACACCGTTGGTGCCGTGGCCCGTGATGGGGACCATTTCGCGGCTGCCCTCTCGACGGGTGGAACAATCTGTACGCTCCTTGGCCGAGTCGGTGACGTCCCCTTGCCTGGCTGTGGCTTGTGGGCCGGCAGCGAAGGTGCCGTGTGCGTTACCGGCGACGGCGACCACTTGGCACGCGCTCGATTGGCAAGTCGTGTCGAATCGTGGCTGAAGGCGGGCCGTGACGCGCAGGACTGCGTGGATCATGCCATTGCGTTGTTCCCCGAAGAGGTCGCCGTTGGTCTCATCGTGGTCGAACCGGGCAGCCACGCCGGGGGCAGCAACTTGGAGATGGCGTGGGCCGCGGTGACTGCGTAGGCTACGCGACGGTGCCGGCGTAGATCCACGCGATGCCGCCCGTCAAGGGCTGCGCTGTGAGGTCGTGCCACGCGCCTACTTCTTGCATGAGTGCGACGAAGTCTTCGCCCGCCGGGAATGCGGCCGCAGTGGCGGGCAGATATTCGTAAGCGGCTCGGTCGCCCGTGATGAGCCCTCCAATCCGGGGCATCACGTGGCGGGAGTACCATCGATACATGTGGCCCCAGGCGCCGCGCGGCTGACCGAATTCCAGGACGACGACGCGGCCGCCAGGGCGCACGACGCGGTGCATTTCACGCATTCCTTGGACCGGGTCGTCCACGTTGCGGATGCCAAATGCGATGGTAGCCGCGTCAAATTCGTCGTCGCCAAACGGCAAATCCTGTGCGTCTGCTTGCTGCCATGTGACATTGGCTCCGCGGGCTTCGGCTTTCGCGCGGGCAACGTCCAACATTTCTGGCGTGAAGTCGGAGCCAACGACGGAGCCTTCACCCACCGCTTTGAGCAATGCGAAGGTGAGGTCACCTGTGCCGCATGCAACGTCAAGGACGTGGTCCCCGGGGGCGACGGCCGCGGCGTTCACGGCGCGTTTGCGCCAGGCGTGATGGACGCCCAGGCTCAACACGGTGTTGGCGCGGTCATAGCGGTGCGCGATGCGGCCAAACATGGCCTGCACATCCTCACTCACGTGGTTCGCCGAGCGCCGCAGGTTCTTGGGGCTGCCGGGCCAAGCGCTCAAGGCCCAATGACAGGAGTCCGCCGGCCAGGACCAGGGCGAGTGGCACCCAGCCGATGTGGGGGAGCGTGGGGTCGCCTTCCCCGAAGCCAGGCGTCGTACGCCACGGCCAGACACGCACGAGGCTGCCCAGCATGAGGCCGGTGAGGCCAGCCATGGTGGTGTCATGGTGGTGATGCAGCAGCCAGCGAATGGCTCGACTCGCGGCCACCAGGCCGACTGCGGCGCCGATGGCGAACAGTGCAATGATGGCCAAGTCGGGTCCACGCACGGCGGCTAAGACGACAGGGTACACGCCCAGCAAGACGAGTAGGCTGGATCCACTCACCCCGGGCAGCAGCATGGCCGTGATGGCGAGTGCGCCGGCTAGGATGATGAAACCAGTGGGCGGCGTGGCGGCGGTGGCGGGCAAGGATGCTACGAGTGACGCGAGGATGACGCCGAGGGATAGGCCGATGAAGTGCCGTGAGCGCTGCTGCTTGATGCGTTGCCACGGCAGGCGGCTGCTTGCCAGGATGAGGCCGAAGAAGAACGCCATCATGGCCACGGGCACACTTTCAATGAGGGTACCAAGCACATGGGCCCCAGCAAAAACGGCTGCACCCATGCCAAGTCCGAGGAGCAGCAAGAAGGAAAGGTCGGTCTCGCGGGCGTGGGCTGCGAACTTCTGTCGGCCTTCGGCTCGGCGGAGTCCCGCCAGGAGTGGGACCAGCCGGTGGTCCACGTTGGCTAGGGCATCGATGAAACGGTCGTAGATGCCCAAGAGCAATGCCATGGTGCCCCCGCTGACGCCGGGGACCACATCGGCAAGTCCCATGACGGCGCCTCGGGCCACCGTGGCCGCGCCTTCCTTCACGTATCCGCCTTGGTCCGTGCCCTCTTGGCGCTGTCGCCTTTTCTTCGCCGTCAAACGCCGCGCCAATTCCACCAGACGACGAGCACCACGAGTACGTTCACGGCGGCGGTCACGGCGGCGCCGACGCGTACCCCGGCAGCAAAATTGGTGCGGTCTCGCCGGCGGGCCGCTTCATGCATTGGCACCACGTAGATCGCCTGAGTGAGGCCGATGAGGAACAAGAGGAGGAGGAACCAGTCGCCGTTGACGCCTGCAATGCTGCTCATCCAGAGCAATGTCGGTACGAGGAGCGCCAAAACGGCGGCTACGGATGCACCGCCCCAGAACCAGTGGTCCCACCACGGGGACTTTGGTGATTCACCGGACACGGAACTCCTGCATCCAGTCGGGCATGGCACCCGGTATGTGGCCGGCTGGGTGGCGGGCTGGGGAAATCCGGTCGCCCTTCGTATCGCAGAACACGGGCCGGTTTCCTTGATACAACAATCCTAGTGGAACGTGGGTTTGGTCTTGGGCTACGGCTAGTGCCGCGGCGCGGTCGGAGGCGTCGTGGTCCACGTGGCGGATGTGGTCCTTGAACCAAGCGTACGTGTTGATGAGGTTGTACGTGACGCAAGGCGATTGTACATTGATGAAGGCAAAACCCGGGTGTTCAATGCCCTTGGCAATGAGGTCTGCCAGTTGCTTTTGATCCGCGCTAAAGCCTTGGGCGACGAACGTCGCGCCACCCACGATGGCCAATTCCAAGGGGTTGACTGCGTCGGCCATGGGGCCCAAGGGGCTCGCTTTGGTGGTCATGGTGCTCGGCGTGGTGGGGCTGGTCTGCCCCTTCGTCAAGCCGTACACTTGGTTGTCCATGACCACGTAGCAGAGATCCACGTTGCGCCTGGCGGCGTGCATGAAGTGCCCCAGTCCAATACCAAATCCATCACCGTCGCCACCGGTCGCGATGACGGTGAGGTCTGGGTTGGCGAGTTTGATGCCGGTCGCGGCGGGTAGGACGCGGCCGTGCAGGCCGTGGAATCCGTACGTGCGGAATGCGCCGTTGATGGTGCCACTGCACCCGATGCCGGTCGCCAGCACAGTCTCTTCCGGCGTGCGCCCCAGGTCGGTGATGGCTTGTTGCATGGCGCGCAATACCCCGAAGTCACCGCAGCCGGGGCACCAAATGGGGTCGTTCCCTTTGAGGTCCTTCCACGTTGCGCCGGCTTGCGTCATGTGGCCGCCTCCATGATGTCGTCGGATAGCACGGGGGTCCCATCGTAGCGAAGGACCTCCTTGATGCGGTCATGGATCGGGAGTTCGCTGCGGATGAGGCGTGACAACTGGGCCATGCCATTGGCTTCTGCGACGATGACGGCGCCGTGGCCCAGGGATTGCCGGAATGCGGCGGTTGGGAATGGCCAGACGAGGCGAACGCCGATGACGCGAGCCGAGATGCCCGCTGCGTCGAGGCGAATCCGGGCCTCCCGACAAGCCTCCACCGTGGAACCCCAGGCGACCAAGTTCACGTCGCCGTCGCCTTCCACGAAAAGGGGCTCGCGGCATTCAGCGAGGATGTCCGCAAGGATTCGCCGTCGCCGTTCCACCATGGCGTTGCGCACGGCTGGAACTTCATTGGTGAACCCCGTGGGGCCGTGCTC
>JBFJXU010000172.1:0-4310 GCA_041622975.1 Thermoplasmatota archaeon | reverse complement strand
TACCTTGGATGACATCGTGGCGAGTACGATTGATGCTATTGACGCGCAGGTGGAGGGCGGGGCCTACATTGGCCGTACCGCCGAGTTTGGTGCCGACATGCCGCGGCTCGACCTGACCAGCAGGGAACTAGGCCACCAACAGCAGGCGCTCTGGTGGGAAGAGGTGCAAACTGAACAGCGTCCCTACCCGGCATTCATTGACCGGTTGCGCGCTGAAGCATCCCAAAACCTGGCCCGTGCCCGAAGTCTGGCAGGCGAACTCGCCGAATTTAGCCAGGCCACCAACTGGGAAGATGCGCAGCGCTTGTCCCTGGCTGGCTACGCCATCATTCGCGCGGAGAACGATCACCTCCTGCTCACGGTGGACTTGATCCCGTCCTACGAGCGAGACACGCAAACCAATGCTGGCAAGCGTAACCTCCTGACTGAAGTCCTGTTTACGTCGCGAGGTTGGCTGGACCTGGCCGATGCGTTGCTCGACGCGCCGGCGGCCGGCGGCAGTATCCCCCCTGGCGCTGTGCGTGATTACCTGCAGGACCTTGGCGTGCAGGTCCCTGACGGGTGGCCGGTACTCGTGGACGGGGGTGGCCCCTGGCTAGAAGGAGCGAGACTCGTCACAATTTACGAGCATGGCGTCACCCAGACACTGAACATCACATTCCAGGACATCAACGACGCGCTGGCACGCGGCGCCCCTTCCACGTACCGATGGGAACAAGCCCGCGCCAGCGGCAAATGGTGGCTCAGCCACGATGAATCAGATCCCACGACATATGGTGGCACGGAGCACACGCTTGGTTTCATCGAGGGCGCCCGCGTGGAGGCGCAAGCCCTGCACGGCGCTCGCGACCTCGACACGCCGCTCCCTGTCGGCGTGCTGGCGGCCGCACTTGTGGCGGCACTCGGCTTGACCACCTGGAGGCGCTTCCGATGAAACGGGCCGCCTGGTTGCTCTTGCTACTTCTGGCACCGGTCGCCCATGCACAATGGACTCCTGTGGAAGACCCGCGGGAGTTCCTCGGTGCATGGCCTGGGATTACCCCGGGAGATGACCTGACGCTTGCTTGGGCGCCACTCACCAACGACCGCTACGTCATCAACTGGCGGCACTTGGACGACTTTGACACCGTGCACCGATGGGAAGGACACCCGGAAAGCCACCTGATGCGTCCGCTTGTCGCGCAGGGAACCCAAACGCATCTGGTGTGGACGGAGCGACCCATGAACATGGCCCCCTACGAGGGTGACCGCATCCTATGGACCTGCATCCTGGTTGCCAATGATTGCACCAAGATCACTGCCTTGAGTGAGCCTGGCCGCATTGCGGCTGGGGCCCAGATTGCCGTGGCCGGGGACCGGGCTGCCATCGTCTACGAAGACGGCGACCCAGAAAACCGGGAGCATGAGAGACTCATCGTGCGCATCTACGAAGGAGGCACATGGGGTCCGCCAATCACACTGGACAGTCGGTCGAGCCGGCAAATCTACGCTGACATCGTATTCCACGACGGCGACGTCCATCTTGCGTGGTGGGAAAAAGACCCTGACTTCCCCGACTGCAATGATCGATTGACGCAGGGGTGCCCAACACGGGTCGCCCACACCTACATTCGGAACGGCCAGGTCCGCGAAATCACCGAGATTTCCGAGTACGTAGAAGCAGAACAGGTGGCCCCCGTCCTGGCCAGCGGCGGCAGCAAACTCCACGTCATCTACAGCGAACTGGAACCATTGTACCTCCACCCGCCGTTTCCAAGGCTCTACTACAAGTCATGGGATGGCGCATGGGACGAAGGAATCGACATCGCGAGGTCCGGTCCGTACCCTGTGGCTGGGGTGGCGATGCGTGCCCAGGGAGACACCATTGAGGCCACCTGGGTTCAGTCGTTTGGCAGTCGCCAGCCTGAGCAACGCGTTTCTTATGCTCGCTTCGAAGAGGACATCTGGCAGCGAGCCAATCAAATTCAATCTTACTTCGGTATTCGTGATGAAGTCACGGCGGCGTTCGAAGGTGATGCGATTCACATGGCCGCAGTTTTCCGAACCGAGAATGGCTACGAGGGCATCCATTACGACACATGGAGTGCGGTAGAGCGCGTCTATGAGGCACCCGAGGTGTCATTTACCAAGCCGAGCGACCATGAGTGGGTCAAGGACCAAATCATCCAGTACTTCGCGGGACTCAATCTAAGCGCACCCCTCGAATCGGCGACCATTACCGTTGCCGGCACCGATTACGCGGGTCACAAGCACGGCGCGGGCGTCGTGGCAAACAGCATCAATGTGGGCGAAGGGCGCCACCCAGTAACCATTCATGTCAAGGATTCCCAGGGCGGGGAAGTGACCACCCAGGCGATGCTCAACGTGGACCGCACCGCCGCGCCCGTCACGTCTTCAATCCTCGACGAAAACGACCAACCCGTCGGGGACGGCTGGCACGCGTCCTCCCTACGAATCGTAGCCACTATCGGAGATGGAGGTGGCTCGCCCCAGCGCTTGCAGGTCCAGACCGACGACGGTGCCTGGTTGAACTGGGGCAACCTCGACGAGCGAAGCTCGTGGCCCGTTCCTGGCAACAAGATGTTCTCATTGCGAGTCCGATCAAGCGACGACGCTGGCAACGTAGCCCTCGCTGCGCCCCATCGAGTGGGCTGGGACGACCAGGCCCCCCTCAATGACGTCGAAATACCCGACTGGGTGGCCACGATTCCCCCCTCTGTCCATGTGCTCCCCGCGCCGTCGGCCAAGGGTAGTCCTACCACGATTGCCGTGCTGGTTTCGGGCGCGATGGCGGGCGAAGTGGCTGCTACTCAGTACTCAGAGAAGGCCGGTGCACGCGTCGCCTTGCCCGTCAACAAGGACGGTTCCTATACTGCCTCCATTCAACTGACCGATGCCGTTGGTAATCAACGCATCCTGAACCACACCTTCGCCATTGACACCGTGGACCCGGATATTCGAGTAGCGGGTGACGGCGACCACTGGGTGGTTCGTGCCACCGATGAAGGCAGCGGCCTCTCACGCCTGGAAGCCATGCGCCTGGGTGAATCCACCAACGCCACTGCCGCGGGTGCCTCGGAACTCCAGGTTAGGGTAGCCAAGAGCGCATTGCCGATCCGGGTGACCGCAACGGACCAAGCAGGTAACCGTGGCGCGATTGAAATCGCCCCGGATGGCGGCATCAAGCAGCGGCCGTCCTGGGCTACCGACGGCGGCGAGGACCAAGATGACGATGGCGATGGCCCAGGCAACGACGCGCCCGAAGCGGGCGGCGCCACCCCGCTGCCGATTCTCGCTGCCCTTGCCGGTGTGGCCGTCGCGGCCCTTGTTCGACGGCGCAACCGATGAGCAACCTCATCACCGCATCAGTCATGCAGCCCACCATGGACCTCCTGGCTCACGCCGTCGACCTCCACCAGGCGACGGGTGCGTCCACGATCCTAGCGGCTGCTCACGACCTCGAGCAAGCCCAGGAGGCAGCCAAACGGCTGCCGCGTCCACTCGTCATTGCCTCCACCCACCCCGGCGTCAAGGACAAAGTAAAGGGCGATGGAATTGAAGTCATGGACCTCGGGTTCAGGCTCGGAGGCGGCATCAACGGGCTCCGCCGCCTGCGCGACGTCCTACTGGCCGCATACGTGGAAGGCCACCTTGAGCCAGACGAACGCCTCGTCGTGGTTGACATGGGTGATGACGCGGGAGCCGGCGTCTGGTTCTTCGACATGAGCCATGACGAATCCATTGCCAAACTGAAGAAAGACCTGGAGTACCGGGCAGACATCCAAGTCGTGGAAACGGTTCTCCAGTTGGCTCGCGACTTGGCTCGTGAAGGCAGGGAATCCCATCCAGTCGGTGCATTGTTCATCGTGGGCGACTCCGAACGCGTGATGAAGCACTCACGGCAAGTGGTCCTCAATCCATTCGAGGGGCACCCCCCGCAGGAGCGCAACATCCTGGACCCGCGCTGCCACGAGACCGTGAAGGAATTTGCCCAGATTGACGGAGCAATCCTCGTGCGCGATGATGGTGTCGTCGAGGCCGCGGGCCGTTACATCGAAGTCCGCGACCCAACGGAATTGGAGTCGGGCCTGGGTGGCCGGCACCTTGCTGCGGCCGCCGTCACCACGGAGTCCAAAGCCATTGCAATCACCTTGAGCGAGACGGCGTCATACGCATCTTCCGCGACGGCAAGACGCTCCTTCGCGTCGGCGTCACGTAGCCGTCCCGCATGCGCTTCGTCGCTCTTGCCGCCCCGGATTCAGCGCGGGGCCCGTTGCGCTGCCCCCGCGAATCTTCCGCGACGGCAAGAC
>JBFJXU010000171.1:0-4319 GCA_041622975.1 Thermoplasmatota archaeon | reverse complement strand
GTTTGCTACGCGGCGATGACCCTGCCCTGGCCGTGTGCCCAGGCTGGATTGATCGCTTCGACGGGGTTCGACTGCGGGGTCGTTGAACCTCGCTGCTACAGGTCACTTGTCTGGGCCTTGACCGCAGCAATGATCTCCGCCACTGGCCCCGTGTAGTTGCTGGGCTCTACTGCTTCGGCGATGCCGTCTTCGCCGAGTGCTTCGACGATGGCTGGCGTGGCGAGTAGGGCGTCGCGGTAGTGGCCGCCTTCATGGATGGTGACCATGGCGGCTTGGCGGGCGACTTCGTGGGCCTCTTGGCGGCCCATGCCTTTCTCGGTCAAGGCGATCATGACGGCTTCAGCCATCATGAGGCCCTGCGCGCGGTCCATGTTGCGGGTCATGTTCTCGGGGAACACGCGGAGGTTCTCGAAGACCTCTGCTTGCTTGTGGAGGCAGTGGTCCAGCAGGATGAACATGTGGGGGTGGATGAAGCGTTCCGGCGCGGAGTTTGCCAAGTCGCGTTCATTCCATTGCACGGCGTTCTCCCAGGTGGGGAGCAGGAAGGAGCGGACAAGTCGGGCGAGCCCGGATACCTGTTCGCTGGTGATGGGGTTCTGCTTGTGGGGCATGGTGCTGCTTCCCACTTGCTTCTTTACGTCGAAGCCTTCGGCCACTTCACCGATCTCGGTGCGTTGCAGGGTGCGTACCTCGGTGGCGAATTTCTCGAGACTGGTGGCGATGTTGGCCAGGTGGGAGAGGAGTTCGATGTAGCGGTCCCGCTGCACAATCTGAGTGCTGGCGGTGGCCTGGCCGAGGCCAAGGCGGTCGCACACGATCTTCTGCACTTCGAGGCCTTTGCCGCGGAAGGCCGCCATGGAGCCCGTGGCGCCGCTCATCATGCCCACGGCGAAGCGCTTCTCGCATTCCGCCAGCCGTTCCAAGTGGCGGCCCGTTTCACTGGCAAAGACTGCCATCTTGAGTCCGAAAGTGATGGGGACTGCTGATTGACCATGGGTGCGCCCAAGCATGGTGGTGTCTTGGTGTTCCTCCGCTAGGGACAAGAGGGCGTCGCGGAGGCGGCGGAGGCCAATGCGGACCTGTTCTACGGCGTCACGGAATTGCAGGGCGTTTGCCGTGTCAATGGTGTCGTAGGACGTGGCGCCAAGGTGGATGGCGCCGCCGGCGTCGCCTGCTTGTTCGGCCATTGCCTTGACGACGGCCATGAGGTCGTGGCGAATCTCGGCCTCGATTTCCTTGACGCGCGCCGGGGTCACTTTGTCGCCATCGGCGACGGCTTGGATGGCCGCGGCGTCTGCCTTACTGACGGTGCCCGTTTCGGCGTGTGCCCAAGCGAGGGCGGCTTCCACTTGCATGAGGTAGCGTAGGCGGGCTTCTTCGGAGAAGACTGCCTTCATCTCGGGGCGGCCGTACCGGAAGTCAAGCGGACATACAAGGTCCATGATGCCGGCGACAGGGGGTCATTTGAAAAGGGACCGGTCGGCAGTCAGGCAGTAGCGGCGATTTTGAGCACAGTCCCGGGCTCCAACTCGTGGTCGGCGCCGATGGCCCGGCGGGTCCGGCAATCGATGCCGCGAACGAAGTTGTCCCCCAAGTCGGTATGCACGCGGTACGCCAGTTGTTTGGCGGTCGTGCCCTTGGGGACGAGGTGGCAATCGGGGAGCACGCGGCCTTCTTTGTCTGTCAAGTGGGACTCGTCCTCGACGGGGTATACAGGGATGAGGCCCAGCAGGTCGAAGGCGGCTGATTCAATCGTCGAAACGACACCTGTGGAGCCGAATCGAGTAAGGACATGGTCGCGGATGTAGTCGAGACCCTTGCGTTGGGCGTCGTTGAGGTCGGCGGTCACTTCGAAGTCGCCGGCTCCGGGGTCATAGGAAAGGGCACCTGCCTGGGTGGCTTTGCGGAGCGCCAATTCCGGCTGCGCTGCGACCACATGGCTCGGGCCTTCAATGGCCGCTTGCAGGGTTTGGATGGTTTCTGGTTCCATGAGGTCTGCCTTGTTGAGGGCGACCACGATGGGGAGTCTGGCGGCGCGCAGGGCTGCGGCTAGCCGGGCGAGGCCATCCTCGGGGTAGTCGCTGGGTTTGAGTCCGGCTAGGTCGGCTTTGCGCAGCGCTGCGGAGGCTTGGTGTTCAGTGACTCCAAGGCCGCTGAGCCGTTCTACGAGGGCGGCTTCCATCTTGCGGCCCTCCTGTTGTACGCGGCGGGCGGCGCGTTCCCACCCGTCTGCGATGATGCCGTGAATCCAGGAGTCGACTTCGTGGGTCAGGAACGCCACATCGTCGAGCGGGTTGTGGCCCCCGTCAATGGGGTTTCCTTCGCTGTCTGTGCGGCCGCTGGCGTCGACCACGTGGATGAGGGCATCGGCGCGGGCCAGGTCAGATAGGAAACGGTTCCCTAAGCCGCGACCCTCGTGGGCTCCGGGAACCAGTCCTGCCACGTCAATCAGTTCTACTGGGACGTATCGAGTGGATCCAACGACGCGACCTGTGCGGGGCGTGGCGGTGACGTTGAACTCCTTGCTGGGGTCAGTGACTCGAATTGCGGCCATGCCGCGGTTGGCGTCGATGGTCGTGAAGGGATAGTCGCCAATCTCGGCGGCAGCAAGGGTTGCTGACTGGAAGAACGTTGATTTGCCGACGTTGGGTTTCCCCACAAGCCCGATGCGCACAACAGCGCCAAAGTGCCGCTACTCAAAACACCACCCCCCCTTGAGTAACGATTTACCCATATGCAGTCAAGCATAAACGAGAATAGCAATGATGTAAGATTGGCACGATGAATACGTTTAAATGTGTGCGCTGGAATCTGCGGTTGCTGTCTTGGATGGCAGTCTACCACCCACGTGCAGGGTCGGGGCGCCCACCGCTCAAAGCGCCCCGGCCCTGTTAATTTCGTCACATCCAACGCTCCTTTTGGCTTTCCACCGGGAGCCAACGAGCATCCGATGCCACACAACCCTTAACAGACGCTTCAGGGGTCGAAGAGCGGTCGCAACCAGATGAAGGGCATCCACGAACAGTGGGTGGGGGTCTTGACGCGCCGTAAAACCGCCGTCATCATCATCGCCGCGCTCCAGGTAATCGTTGCAGCAGGTGCGCTGCTTTGGCCGCAGGCCGACGTTGGCGCTGCCGGCATGCCACAAGCGAGCATGACCGTCCCATGGCGGGATCATCCCGACCAGTTGTTCGCCCCGCTTGTTGAACCCATAGCACTCCCGTCGCCGCACCCCGTCGACCCTCTAGGCGACGCACTACAACGCTATGCCGATCATTTTGGCCTGCAAACCCCCGTTCCAGACCACCGGCACATGGGCCTCACCCCTGCCCAGGAAACCGCGGTGGCGACCCTGGTCCTGGCCTTCATTGAAGCTGACCAACTCAACCAAGACCACCGCGCCCATTTTTCGCCTTACGAGCAGGCGCTCATTGACCTTCAGCCGGACGCCGTCGACTACTGGCTCGCGAACAACCCCGGCGACCATTTGGACCTCTTGGCCCACGTGGCCGACGTGCTCCATCAGCACCCTCCGACCAAGCGATTGCAGTCGGCTGATTTGCTTGCCCGCGCCGTGGCAGCAACCCGTTCAGACCTTGCATCCGAACCGACCGCTGATGCGTCCCGCGATGCGGCTTGGGAGCACCTTTGGCGCTGGGCCGGCGAAACTCCAGTCCGTGCCAGCCTCGCCGACGGTCAAGCTGCCCTACTTGCCGAATTCGGCATTGATTCTGCCCCGCCCGTAACCCGGATGCACACAACGCTGGACAATGCAGTGGGTTCGCTGCTTGCCGCCCATGCAGATGGCATCCAGGGCGGTGACCCCCAGACTCACACCAGGCTGCAAGTAAGCACCCTCCACGCGGTGGAGCCGACGCTACACGCCTGGGCTGCCCTCGACGACCTAGCACGCACCGCGACCCTCCTGAACCCCGCCGACCTGACGGGCGCCGCCCCCGGAACAACCGACTTGCTCGCGACATTCACTGCCCTCGGTGTCCGAGCGGATGTAGCCGTGGCCTTGGCTGGAAACGTGCCGGCCGGCCACGCCGAACTGGCTGGCCTCCTCACCGCCGTAATAGCGCAGGAGCAACGCCAGCAAGACCTTCCCCCTGGATTGCCCGGCCTCGACTTCATGGCCGCATTCAACCAGGACTCCTGGGACGCCGACACGGCCCGTGCCATTGAACAGCAGGCCCGTGCGCTTGCATCGCTTGACAAAGAAACCGTGCAAGGTCTCATCGCTGGCCGGGCCGACGTTCTGGCTGCGTCGTCCCTTTTCACGACCATGGCTGCCGCGGACCAATCCCAGGTCACCC
>JBFJXU010000170.1:0-4376 GCA_041622975.1 Thermoplasmatota archaeon | reverse complement strand
GCGGCAACGCGACGGGCGACAGCATGGCAAAGAATCGAACCACGCTGGGCGCTCGTTTGTAATGGGACCTACCGGATTTGAACCGGTGACCGACGGGTTATGAGCCCGTTGCTCTAACCAGACTAAGCTAAGGTCCCGCGGCGTGGACGTTCACGGACCAGGTTATGAGGCCGTTGGTCGCGGCCCACTGGGGCGCGACGGGAAACAAAGTGGAGGGAAGGGAGGAGGGGCAGGCCGGAGCGATTACTCGTCGCGCTCGATGTAGCCACACTTGCCGCAGGACTTGCGGTCGCTGTGGTTGGCGAGGAACGTGCCGGGGCCACACTCGGGGCACTCCTTGTGGGTGCGCACGAGTTTGTCGCCTTCGATCTTGTAGTACTTACTGGCGCTCATTCGCTACCTCCGTCGGCCTTCTTCTCTTGGAAGAGGTTGTTGCGCTTCAGGTGGTGCTTGCGTTCGACGGCGCGGGCTGCGTCGGCGTTTTGGTAAGCACGGGCGATGCCGCGGGTGCGAGCCATGCCGGTGGCACTGCTCATCTTGTCGATGACGACGTTCTCGGTCTTGGTGCCGACTTCAGCGGCCACCAGTTGGCGTACTTCGGCGCGCTTGGGGGTGGCGCCACCACTGTGGCGCAGCACGAACTCAATGTCGTGGCGCCCAAACAGGGGGTTGTCCAGATTCTTGGTAATTTCGATGTCCATGGTTTTCACCTCAGCCGTCGGAACTGGGCCACGAGTTGGTGGACGCGGTCCCGGAGGGCTTCATCTGTCCTGGTCAGGACAACGCCTCGACTGGGCATGCCATAAAGGAGTTTCGTGCCGAGTGGTGTGTTGAGGAAGACGGGGATGGCCAGAAGGTCTTCTTCGCCTTCGACGATGACCAGGTGACGCCCGGAGGAGTTGAGTGCATCGACGATGACACGCCACGCGGCCGCGGTCACCTGACCCGCGGGGTTGGCCACGTGGTGAATGTGGTCGAAGTGGTGCGCGAGATCACGGGCGTCTGCGTCTCCTTGACCACGCTGCGTGTGCCCGTCAATGATGGCAAGGCGAGGCGTGATGCCGGCAGCCACGAGGTTCTGGGTGGTGGCGTCGCCGACCGCGATGACGTTGTCGTCCGTGTCTTCAGGGATGCTGGTGTGGACGGTGCCGAACGGCTCGGCGAGTTGCGCTCGCAGTGACTCGGGGAGTTCTAGGTCTACTTGCGGACCCAGTTCTCGCCGTCCTTCTTCCATTGGCTCCACACGGCACGCCAAGCGGCCTTCTCGGCGTGGGCTTCACTGCAGCGCCATCCGAAGTCGTCGTTGTAGGTTTCCTCAAAGAGGGCTTGCGCTTCTTCGGGGAGTTCGGCAGCGGCCTTGGGGAGTTTGTCCAGGGTCATCTTACCTTGAGGGCGTAGTGCCCAGGCTTGGTGATGTTCATGGCCTCGGCGAGTTCACTCTCCTCGGGGTTCATGACGGCTAGGAAGCCACTCCAGGACTTGCTCGTGGGGCTGCCACATTGAGGGCAGATGGCTTCCTCAGTGAGGAGGTGGCATTGCTTGCAGGCCTTCACGCGGCTTCGGCCTCCTTGGCCTTCCTGCGGTCCTCGTCGATCCAGTCGAAGCGTCCCAGGCCGTTCTGGCGCATGGTGAGGCCAATCTTGGATTCACGGGGGGAGAGTTCATTGAGGCTGGCGGTGACGATGCGTGCACGCACGTTGTCACCCACGTCGAGGAAGCGGTTGGTTTCCTTGCCGGTGAGGCGCTCATTCATGACGTCAGCGGAGACGAAGTCATTCATGACTTGGCTCATGTGCACGAGGGCATCAAGGGGACCGATGTGCACGAAGGCACCGAATTCGACGACTTCGGCCACGATGCCGTCCACGACCTCTTGGTTGTCGGGCTTGAAGGTAAGGGCATCAAAGACGACGCGTTGGTAAATGGCACCGTCGCCGTGAATGATTTGGCCTTCGCCTTCAGGATTGACGTTGGTGGTGAGCACGGTGACGCCGTGGTTCTTGGTGAGGCGGCCTTCGAAGGACTGCTGCACGAGGAACTCGATGGCTTCCTGCAGGTCCTCAGTCATGAGTTCCGGCGGGATGCGGACGGTGTCGCTCATCTGGACGATACGGTACATGGGCCCCGGGATGCGGCCCAGCCCCGATTCGGTTTAACCCTTCCCGTCCTGGACCCTGGGCACCCGCCTAGATTTCCTGGTAGAGGTGGCGGGGGTTGAGGTCCTGGAAACTGGTCAGGGCCAGGGTGTAGTCCACGTTGAGGCCTTGGTCGAGGGTCAGTTCGATGGTGTAGTCGCCAGCAGCGAGTCCCTGGACGACGGTGAGGCCGTTGGAGCCTGTGGCGATCTCCGTTGAGCCACGCAGCAGGCGTAGGGTGATGGTTTCGGCACCGCCGGAGGAGAGGTCGAACTCGGTGATGGTGTTCTGGATGGACAGGCTGAAGGCGTGGCTGGCGCGGTCGAAGACGCCGTTGTCGCCGCCGATATCCTGGACGGCACCGCCGCTGCCACCCTGGAATGTGCCCGTCCATTCTTCAGCGACGGTGGCAGGGGGCTTGGAGTCACTGACGAAAAGCGTGAACGTTACGCTAGTGGCCGGACTCTTCGGGTCCTTGATGAGGGCGTTGATTTGGTAGACACCGCTTTGCGTGAAAGCACCGGCCACGGTTGTGTCGGTGCCGAAGGCGAAGTCCGCTTCAAAGGCGGCGCAGAAGTCGCTTTCTGTCCGCGTAGCCGCCGGCAGTTCGTCCGTGGCGATTGTGCCCTTGAGGCCACCAGTTTGTCCAAATGGCACGCCACCACCGCCGTCTCCGCCGTGGGCATGGCCGTGACCATCGCCGGTGCTTAGGTCGCCCTTCCGGAAGCACACCCAAGAGACGTAAATGGGGTCGCCGTCGGGGTCGTCCGTGCTGGCCGCGCTGAAGGTGACTTCTTGGCCGACGGTCGCCCATTCGGTGCTCACTTCAAGGGCGGGGGTGGGGTCAGCGTTCTGACCGGTCCCCAGCACAATCTGCTCTTGGTAGACCTTGTCTTCGTCGCCAGTGGTGGCCGTGAGGCGAACCGTGAGGGTGCCGTCGGTGAACCCGTAGGTGTGGGTGACCTCCTTGCCCTCGAGGACCGTCATGCCGTCCCCGAGGTTCCACTTGTAGGAGTCGGCGGTGACGCCAGAGCGGAACGTATAGGCCCCCGTGACGGGGTCGTCAGGGGCCTCGATTTGAATGGGGTCTTCATCGCCGCCCGTGCATCCGGCAAGGGCGACGCTGGTCAGGATTAGGGCCAGGAGGGCTGGCTTCATGTGCTCCCAGTCAGGCGGGGACGCTATAGGGATTGCGTCCGGTCTGCTGACGGATTATGGCAGCATTGTCAGCGCCGCTTTCACTGCCGTATCGATGAAGGCTTGGGGCCAGACACCGATGATGGCGACTACGGCAAGGCAGACGAACACTGCGGCCGTGGTGCCAGTACCCACGGTGATGGGCGTGGCATCGTCGGCACTGTCCACGTACATGGCGCGGATCACGCGCAGGTAATAGTACAGGCTGATGGCCGAGTTGATGACCGCAAAGACGGCCAGCCAGATGAGCCAGCCGAGGCCTTGCGTCACACCCACGTCGATGGCACCGGAGAACAACACGAACTTACTGGTGAAGCCGCCAAGGGGCGGAATCCCGGCCATGCTGAACAGGAACAGAGCCATGGCTAGTGCCAGGAAGGGGGCCCGCTTGCCGAGGCCTTTCCACTTGCTGAGGTGGTCCGGGATGCCGACCGCGATGAGGGCACCCACGATGAGGAAGGCGCCGAGTTTCATGGCGGCGTTGACGATGAGGTGGAGGATGCCACCGCCGAGAGCGTACCAGGTTCCCACAGCCACGGCGATGAGGAGGTAGCCAGCCTGGGCGATGCTGCTGTATGCGAGCATGCGACGGATGGACTCCTGGCGCAGGGCAATGAGGTTGCCAATGAACATGGTGGCAACGGCCACGAGGGCCACGGTGAGTTCCCAGTTGGTTTTGACGCCGCCGAGGCCGACGAGGAAGATTTGGAACACAGCCACGAAGCCCATGGTCTTGCTTGCTGTTGCCAGCATGCCAGCAACGGGAGCAGGGGCACCTTCGTAGACATCGGGGGCCCAGAGGTGGAACGGCACGCTAGAAATCTTGAAGCCAAGCCCAGCCAGCAGTAGGACGATGGCCACGATGCTAATGGCGTCAAAGGAACCCGTGGACAGCGCGGCGGCGATGTCTACCAGTTTGGTGCTGCCACCAACACCGTACAGGATGCTGATGGCAAACAGGGTCAAGCCGCTGGAGACGGCGCCGAAGGTGAAGTACTTCAGGCTCGCTTCTGCGCCGATGCGGTCGCGGTGGAAGCCGGCGAG
>JBFJXU010000169.1:0-4397 GCA_041622975.1 Thermoplasmatota archaeon | reverse complement strand
CCCGGCGCAGACAACATGCTCTACTACGCCTGGAGTCCCGACCAAGGTGTGACCTGGAGCCAACCGGTCCAGGTTGCGCCCTTGACTGGTACGGCCACGATGCCCGTGATTCAAGCTGCTGAACCTGGCCGCGTAGCCATTGCCTGGTATGGCGTTCACAACGACACCATCGGCGACGCGCCTGACTTGGTACCCGAAGAGACTCGCTGGGGCCTCTACGGCGCCGTCAGCAGCAATGCCTTCGCCGAAGAACCCACCTTCCACGTGGTCGATATCACCAACGGCGACCCCATCCAAATCGGTCCCATTAGCACCAACACCGGCGATGCCCCTCCCGGCAGCCGCAACCTGCTCGACTTCATTGACATGGTGCATCACCGTGGCAAGGTGTACGTCGCCTACGCCGACGGTTGCACCAATGATTGTGCAACGGATCCGGATGCCACCATGGAGGATAGCCGTGACCGCGCGGGCATGGTCGCTATCCTCGACAATGGCTTCAGCCTACTCGGTTGAATCGATTGATGCGCAACCATTGCGTTTCATCCTTCATCCAGTAACCAATCCGGGCGACGGAGTACATTCTCGGTGATACACCTCGTTAAGTGAAAGCCCTGGCCATGCGCCCCTGGTTCCCCAATGGAACAGGTGAGAACATGACCCCCAAAACCATGACCTTCGTCGCGGTGCTGCTCCTTACAGCAGGCACCGCCAACGCCCTGCCAACCGACTCCCTCATGGATGCTGACCTTGGCGCCGTGTCGGCGGCCGTGGAGGCGACCATGCACCGTGCCCAGGAGACCCTGGATGCGATTCAAGGGCCCGGCCAATATGTGGTAGGTCTCAGCGTAGTGCCCCGCGGGCTGTCCGCTGGCGACTCCTTCCACGGTGAGGAGATCTACACCGTCAACCACGCCATTCACTTCGTTGGCGTCGACGTGCGTGACCCCGAGACCTTCCGCGCCAGCCTGGCCACTGACAACCGCTTCGAGTACGTCCACCTCGACGCCATGGACTTCCAAGCCTCCTATGTGCCCAATGAAGTGTACTACGGGTGCTGCCAATGGGGTATCACAGACGTTGGCATCGAGACTGCCTTCGACACCACCCTTGGCTCGACGAGCGTGGTCCTAGCGGTCCTCGACTCGGGTCTAAGGAAGAGCCACCAAGACATTGGCAACTACTTGCAAGGCTACGACTGGGTCTACAACGACAACGACCCCAACGACAACAATGGCCACGGCACTCACGTGGCAAGCACCGCTGCCGGCCTCACCGACAATGGTCTCGGCGTAGCCGGTGTGGCTCAAGCCACCATCCTGCCAGTGCGTGTCCTCAATGCCCAAGGCTCCGGCACCCACACCCAGATTGCTAACGGCATCACCTACGCCGCCGACCAAGGCTCGGACATTCTCTCCATGAGTCTGGGTGCGCCTTCTGGCAGCAGTACTCTGCTCAACGCCGTCAACTACGCCCACAACGCGGGCGCCCTCGTCATCAGTGCCACAGGCAACGACAACGGCCCCATTGGCTACCCCGCAGCATACAGCAACTCCATGGCCGTTGGTGCCTACGATCAAGCCCGTAACAAGGCGTCCTTCAGCAACTTCGGCTCCCAGATCGACATCAGTGCTCCTGGTGTACAGATTGCCGCAGCTTACAACCGCAACGACGCCGACTACGTCTACCTCGACGGCACCAGCATGGCGACTCCCATCGTCAGTGGCACCGCCGCTTTGGCGCTCGCCGTCAACCCCAGCCTCACCAACACCGAACTACGCAGCCTCCTGACTAGCACCGCCAATGACCTAGGCGCTGCCGGGTGGGACCAGTACTTCGGCTACGGTGGCGTGAATGCAGCCGCCGTCGTTGCCAACGCGGGCAGCGGTGGTGGCGGTGGGGGAGGCGGTGGCGGTCCCGTCACCGTGCTGGACGACGACTTCGAAGGGACCACCACCTTCGTCAAATCCAGCGGCACTAGTGACCTGTGGCGCGTCAGCAGCGGCTGCCTTGGCGGCAACCCCACGACCAGCCTCCAATTCAATGAGGCAAGCGACTGCCAGTACTCTACGGGCAGCCAAGCGACTGGATGGGCTCGCGCCGAAATCGACCTGTCCTCCGCGACGACTGCTACGTTCTCCTTTGACCACCGTTGGGAGACGGAATCCTACAGCGGCGGCGCCTATGACATCATGCGCGTGCAGATTAGCAGTGATAACAGCGCCTGGACCACGTTGGAGCAGTGGGACAGTCGCAATGCCAACCAGGCCACCTGGGGTGCCGAATCGTATAACATCGACAGTTGGACAGGAGACTCCACTGTCTGGGTTCGGTTCTTCTTCGACAGCGTTGACGGGTCCTTCAACAACTACGATGGATGGGCCGTGGACAATGTCTTGGTGACCAAGCAATAAGCCCGCGCGGCTGAATCTCGTCCCCTTTTCCTTTACTCCATTTCGTCGCGCCGAGCCGCCCACAACACCTTGGCTGCTAGGGACGCATACGGCGACCACCGATATCGCAAATCGTCCCGCATCAAAGCAACCGTCTCCTTCTCCGTGACACCATAGAAATGGGAGACTGCCAAACGCACACCCAAATCTTCCCAGGGACAAACATCGGGGCGTTGCAAGTGGAAGATGAGGAACATCTTGGCCGACCAGACACCGATTCCCTTCACCTGGGTGAGACGGCTGATCACCTCCTCATCAGCCAGATTAGCAAGATTGCGGAGCAGGTCGGCATGTTCGGCCAAATCAAGAACGTAGGACGTCTTGGCATTGGACAGCCCCGCGCCACGGATTGCTTGGTACCCTGCCCGTGTCACGGCCTCTGGGGTGACTTTGCCGCCGATGGCTTCTACAAACCGAGCGTGAATCGTGCGGCCGGCGGCGACGCTCACCTGCTGATGAATGATGGCCTGGCAAAGCGCTCCAAACGGGTCGCGGTCCACGTCGTCCCGGAATGGAATCGTGGTCTCTTGGGCAATTGCCGCCAAGCGAGGGTCGGACGACTGCCAGTGGAGGATGGCCTCCTCACGCATGCTGCTTGGGTCCATCAAGCCACCTGGTAACGCTCCAAGCCATCGTCGCTTGGCACCTTGACAATCCGGCCATCAATTTCGAGTGCATGCAAGTGTCCAACCAGTTCACTCATGGCCATGAACCACTGGGCATCCTCGGACAGGCCAGGGAACACCACGCGCATCAAATCCCACGCCGTCCGCGGTCGGTCGAGGGCTGCCACCATCTTGTCGCTGCGCTCCCTGTGCTGCGCCAATTGACGGTCCAAAAGGTCGTCGGTAATTTTGAAGGCTGGGTGGTGGCCGGGCAGGGCCTCGCAATCCACGAAGCGCCGCATCTCCTCCACGCGGCTCACGTAGCGATGATAATTGCCGTGCTCCTCGTGCCGCAACTCGATGGCGTTACTGGTGATGTTCTCCAGCAATGTATCCCCCGTGAGCAGCGTATTCTCATCGAGGTGAAGGAGGATGCTCCCCGGGGTGTGGCCAGGCACATGCTCAATGCTGAGTTCTCCATCGCCGGCCGCGATTCGCTGGTCCCCGACAACCGGTTGATCAATGGATGTATCTTCCAGGAACCGGTCGATGGCGTCGGAATCGGCGCGCATGCTTGCCGCCACTTCGTCCGGCAAGCCATTGGCTACCAAGGCATCGTAGTAGGCATCGTTGCGGCTCTTGGACTCGGCTCGGAACGACTCCACGAACGGCGCTTCTTCCGGGTGCGCCAGCAGCGGCACTCCGAAGTCACGCTCTAAACGCGCCGCGTTACCAGCGTGGTCCACGTGGCCATGGGTCACCACGAGCCGCATGGACGACGCATCAACGCCTGCGGCTTTCACGCCGTCCAATAACGACTGGTACGCCAAACTGGTCCCTATGCCACAATCCACGAGGAGTGGGTCAGCACCTGGGAAAAGCCACGCATTCGCCGAACCCAAGGGAAACGGTACGGGAGTCTCAATCCGGACGAAGGCCTGACGCACGAAGCGGGGAGTCCCAGTGACGCATTAGGGTCTTGGGGGTGGCCGCCCGGCGGGCCCGGCAACAAAGATTGGGCGAACTCTGATTAGCCGCTCGACGCGACCACCTGGTAAGCGCCCGGAGACGCCTCTGAGCACAAATCCATGAGCTGGCCGAGCGCCTCGGCAACGGTGGCATCTTCTCTCATGGCTTGAATCGCCTCAAGGCTTGGCCACGGGCCGAACGAATAGAATTGACCGGCATCCTGGACTCCCTGGAGGAGGGTGCCCTTTCCCGGAGGTGCGTCAAGCGTGGCGAAGATTGCCCCAACGTGTTTCCATGCAGCAATGAATTGTTCTTCCTTGCCCGGTTTCACGACCCAGGCCCCCAACGTATAGTACTGGGCATCCGACAT
>JBFJXU010000168.1:0-4418 GCA_041622975.1 Thermoplasmatota archaeon | reverse complement strand
TCCGGTTCTTCGCCGAACAAGGCTCCGAGTACACCGATTACGACATGGGTGACGATTGCTACATCGGCATCCAAGCGTACACCGGCTACCTGGACCCCCTTGCCTACGCTCCCGACCCGCTGCCCGCGGCCTTCATGGCCCTCGGTACGGCTGGCGCTGCCCAGGGCTTCACACCCACCGGCGATCCTGCGGCTGATGCCGCGGCCGCCGAGGCACTTGCGACCGGCGAAGCTGGTCTCTACGGTGCTTACGCCCAGATGGTTGCGGCGACCTACCGTCCCGACCCAATGACGCACGTTGAGACGACTCGCATTTACTGCGACAACGACCTCAACGGCGACTTCACCTACGGTAAGATGATTGAACACTTCGACTACCGTGGCGACGCCTGTGTCGACCTCGGTAGCGGTGTCGAGTGCTTCCCCAACAAGAACAACAGCCTCACTGAGCAACAGGCTGGTTACATGGAAGCCAACACTACGGGTCCCGGTGGCTACGACCGCTACCATTACGGCCCGAGCGGTCTGTACCGCTTCGCAATCAACCTGCGCCCGTACTTCGTGGACCTCGCGACTAACGGCCACACCGGCCTGCGCTCTGACCACGAAGACAACATCCTCAACATCTTCGCCTGTGAAGGCGCCGGTGACAACCGCTGCGTGAACTACTTCAGTCCCCGCAGCAAGACGATGGAAGACCGCCACAACAATGACCCTGAGTGCCAGATTTGGCCCGGCTACCGCACGCCCGGCTACGATGGCCCCGGTGCCGCCGATGTGGCTGCCCAGGACATTCCGGGCGTCGGCCACTGTGGTGGTCTGTCCTTCCCCGGTAGCAAGCGCCTTGCTGACCACTACGATGGCAACTTCGTGGCTACGGATGTAAGTGGCGTGGACGTTCCCAGCCCCTTCCTGACGCCCATTGTCTTGACTGAAAGCGACGTGCTGCCGTACTACGTGAACAGCATTGGTGGAGGACTCTGAGAGAGGTGATTATCATGAACAAGAAAATTCTCGCAGCATCCTTCATTTCGGCCGTCATGGTGCTCGCGCCCCTGACGGTCGCCGAGCCCGACGCTGAACCCTTCGACTCTGTTGACGGTTTCACTGCAAAAATTAGCCTGATGCGCCCTTACAACGTCTCGGCTAGCCCGGCCCAGCCGACCAGCAGCCACTACCAGTCCGCCAATGCGGGTGCGGCTGCCCTCTACGTGGACACCCTGGTTACCGACCAGATCCTGGTGTCTGTGGAAGGCTACGCTGACCTGACAAACCAGGATGATGGCAAGTACTGTGGTGAAGGCGACGGCGGTGACGACGCCTACCGCTGCAGCGGATACTACCAGATTACCGAGGGCCGGTTCGACCCGAACCCCACCTGCCGCTTGATTGTCACTTACATTGACGAAATCCAGCCCCAGGACGAGGACCAGGACGACGGCTACCTCGATGGCCCCGTCGCCAGCAACCCCTTGGACCCCTCCCAAGAAGTCGGGTCCCCCGCCCAGGCGCCCCACGTGGAGTACGCTCAGTACGCGTACCCCTGTTCCAGCGCCCCCGTGCAGCCCGGCGGCGACCGCTACATCGACAGCGCCACCTTCGCGACCTGCACGCCTCTGGCCAACGGCACGTGCCCTGGCACCTACAATGTAGCTCGCTTTGTTCCTGGCAATGACAAGTACATCTTCAGCATCCAGTTCGGTGTCTCGGAGAACAACTTCGACGGCGGCTTCCCGGCTGACCCCAACCAGCCCGAGTACCGCCGCCACCTCCTAGAGGATGTCCTGCAGCAAGGCAGCGACGAGTTCTACGGCAACGTACTGCGCCTCGACTTCTGTACGAGTGTCTTGGTGCAATCGACCCCCGGCACTGCTGCGGCCATCGGCGCAGCTTACACGGCAGCTGTAACCGGCGAACCCGTCGAACAGTGCTCGCCCTTCTACGAGCCCAAGAACCAACTGCTCGAAGACCAAGGCGGCGCCCACCCCGCCGGCCACCACTACCCCGGTGGCATGCGGGTTGCCGACTACATGGACGGCACTGGCCTGTTCACCCCGATTGTGTTCGGCGAAGAAGTTCCCCCTTGCTGGGTGGACTGGTACGCCTACCACTTCGCTAACGTCGATGCCTTCGGCAGCGGCTGCGGCACGCCGGGTAGCGGCGGCGGCTACTAAGCCGACCGCGCCTTCCTTTTCCCTTTCTTCTCCCTATTTTGTAAGCAGGAGTACTTTGAATGCTCCTAGGCCCGTAGGCAAGATGAGTTGCCTGAGGCGCAGGTACGCCTGTGCTCCCTCCAAGGAATCGCGGGGAATCTCGTTTAGGTGATTCAACGCTCCGTGCCTAATCAGCCACTCCTCTTGGGTCGAAGCCTGGCAATCGAAGCCAACAGACTGGCCCAACTTTACAATCGCGCCCAGTGGAACATTAGCCGTGATGTCTGCATCGCCGGGTTCGCAGAGGGGATCGACAATCTGGTGTTCCTTGAAGCCGCGGACGTGGGGTCGAGGGCTCATGTAGTCGATAATCAGAGCCCCTGACGCGCCCGCGATGGCATCAAACCATGCAGCCCAACCGGGGGATTCAATGCGCTCCTGGTCGGTGTCGCCAGTCGGCGTCGTCAGCGTGAACTTGGATGTCTGGGCATCCAGCGTCACGTGAACCTCCGCGTCGCCCAGGTACCAATGGAACGGTAGGGCATCTAGGAATTCGTTGGCCACGACGAATGCGTCCCTGGGCATGACTTGGGCTCGTGTCCCTGTATCCCGCTGGAGGTGGGCGTGGTAGGGACTGATTTCGACGTGGTGCCAGTGGATGGCCTCTTCTGCCTCTGTCGTCGCAAGGTATTCCTGGGCGTGGCGGGCGAGATGTCCTTCGCCCCCGCCATATTCTACCACGTCCAACTGGCTTGGTTTGCCGGCATCCTGCCAGTGGGCCAGAATCTCTCGGCCGACCGCTGTT
This sequence comes from Thermoplasmatota archaeon, assembly GCA_041622975.1. Classification (GTDB taxonomy): domain Archaea; phylum Thermoplasmatota; class E2; order JACPAO01; family JAHFTW01; genus JBFJXH01. The sequence goes on along the minus strand of JBFJXU010000168.1, from coordinate 1,461 downwards.
CCGAAGAACGGGTGCAGGGTTGGGGATGTGGCAAAGTCTGCGTCCTGACCGGCCCCTGTCTTGCGGCGCGCTCGCATGTAGTATCCATGCTCAGGATGGTACAGGCATGCATTCATCCAGTCGTGGAACGACATCGGGCCTTCTGCGAGGATCCGTTGGCGCAGGATGTCCGCAAGCGTGCCACTGGAGGCCACGTGGCGGGCGAGGCCCGCGGAATATGAAGGGTGCGCCCTCCTGGCGGCGCCGTCGCCATGGGAACCCTCATAAGTAGCGCGCGTGTCGGCGCGACCCAGCCAGGGGTTTATATATGGCAGGTGAGGCTCTATCCTATCTCCCGCTCTTCGTGTTGGCTGCCGTCGCCTTCCTGTTGGTCTTCGTTACCTTGCTGGCCAACAAGTTCGTCGGACCCAAGCGCGGAAGTCTGACGAAGGTCACCAATTACGAGTGCGGTGAGACCGCCACTCCTGGTGCCCGGGGACCAATCGACGTCCAGTACTACATGTACATCTTGACGTTCCTCATCTTTGATGTGGAAACCATGTTCCTCATTCCCTTCGCACTCAAGTTCCGAGATGGCGACTTGGTGACGGCGGGCGTCATCGGGGCAATGGCCATCTTCGTGGGCCTCATCCTCGTCGGCTACGTTTGGGAACTGCGCAAGAAGATGCTATCCTGGAGGAGCCTCGCATGACTGAACAGGAAACCCCCGTGGACGCGGGCGGCGAAACCTCCGTGCCGGAGTTTGACCCCGCAGACGATTCCAGCCCTCGAATCCCCATCGTGGTGGAAGAACAACAAGAGGGCCTTCTCCTCACAGTTGCTTCCAAACTGGTCAACTGGGGCCGCAGCAACTCATTGTGGCCCTTCACGTTCGGCCTTGCGTGCTGCGCCATCGAGATGATCGGCGTACAAGGTAGCAACTTCGACATGAGTCGGTTCGGCTCGGAGGTCAGTCGCGCCAGTCCCCGCCAGTGCGACCTCATGATTGTGCCTGGTACGGTCACCAAGAAGATGGCGCCCCGCATCAAGAACCTCTACGAGCAGATGGCGGATCCCAAGTACGTCATCGCTATGGGTGCCTGCGCCACCAATGGCGGACCATACCAAGATTCATACTTCGTTGTGAAAGGCGTGGACAAGATTGTCCCCGTGGACGTGTATATCCCCGGCTGCCCGCCGCGGCCGGAGGCTTTGATGGATGGGCTGCAGAAGCTGCAGCAAAAGATTCGCGACCGCAACGACATCCTGGAGGTGGGCTTCTGAGCCAAGACGCCTACGACCATCTCGCCGAGGTTCTCGGTGAAGATGTAGTGCGCACCGATGAACTCGAAGACGGCACGAAGGTGCTCGTCGTCGCCCACGACGCAGTCTTCCAAGCGGCCGCCCACCTCAAGAAAACTGGCTTTCGCATCCTGAGCCTCCTCTCCGCCTACGACGGAGGAGACCACATCGGCGTGCTGT
>JBFJXU010000167.1:0-4454 GCA_041622975.1 Thermoplasmatota archaeon | reverse complement strand
GGCGGGGCCGGCCAGGCTGCGTTCGATTTGCAGGCCTTCATCCGCGGCGGTCTGAAGCCAAGGCTCCGGGCTTGTGAATGCACTTTCTTCAAAGGCAGCACTCACGGCCACCACGCCCACCACTACGGCCAGCAATGCGGCGGCAGTGATGCGTCGTTTCATGGTGTCCTCCTGGCGGTTGGCAGGACCGCTGGTAATCGGTGAACGGGCAGCGCCACGCGAATGCCTTCGATGGCCAACGCGGCGTCGCGGCGGTGCTGCTGCGTCAGGCGCTCAGGGCTGTACCTTGCGGCTTCGAAGAGCACGATGAGTGCCTCGATGGCGTCATGCGCTGCGATTGGCAGATGGTCCGCCAGGACATCTTGCAGACCGCGCGGAGTCTTGGCGGGCTCGACGAGCCAGCCTTGGTCGATGGCAGCGTCTTCGAGTACCCGGTATGCACCGAGAATCTGGGCTTCGATGGGCCCTTTTGCTTCGATGGCTCCGCGGGCACGCCGTAATACGCTGTGCATTGGGTCGCGGCGCACGCCAACGGCTACAAGGGCTGCAAAAGCGACAATCATCGAGGCACCGAGAAGCGCCCAGGGCAACCACTGCCAGGCCGGTGCTGGTGTCGCGATGACCGGGATGGCTCCGTTGAGGCTTGCTGGCGCATAGCCCGAGCCGCCGGGCGAGCGGGCTGCCAACCACGCACCGCCGTCCGCTGGGACGGCGACCACCACCGTTCCATCGTCGCCGGTCGTTGCCGTGAGTGCCGTAGCCAATCCCTGCGCTTGCACTTCAACAGCCAACCCCGGCACGGGCGCCAGGCCGCTGACAGCAGTGATGCGCACTTGGCTGATGCCACCCTTGGTTTCTAGAATGGTCACCTTGAGGTCAACGGGCTGTTGCACAGCCACGTCAATCGGGCGCTCGATGCGTTGGTGGGTTGTCGTGCCCGGATAAATGATGGACAGGGAAGATGGGTCTGAGGGAACGAGAAAGCGGAGGACTGCTTGCCCGTGCACGAGTTGCGCTGTGTCCACACGTTCCCCATCAATAAGAGCGGTGAGCGTGGCGGGCGGGGCGTCCGTAGATACACGAATGCTCATCACGCGCCCCGGGACCATGGCGTCGGGATGGGCCACATCCAAGACCACGGGATGACGCGACAGCAGCGTTGTATTGGCTCGCACCTCGGGGTAGGTATCGGTCCCCGCGAAGTGGACTTCTAGCGTCGCGTTAGCTGGGGGAGATGGTGGGTCGTACAGCAGGAATGAACCGGTTGCATCTGTAATCCGGGGCTCGCCGTCAACAAGGATTGTGGCTCCGCCGATGCCGGCACCATCGCCGGCGTCCAGCAGCGAGCCGTACGTTAGGCCAACGGCGTCGCCGTGTGGCAGTATTAGAGTCGCTTGGCGGACCAACCGCCAGGTGGCGGTGGCTGACGAAGGCGACATGGATCCGTCCTGGCTTCCCGTGTAGTTGGCAATGACCGCGACCACGGCTGGGCTGGTGGCCGGGGCGCGGTGCCAGGTGGCCCTTCCGCCTTCGTCGGTCAGAATCGTGGTATTTTCCTGATTCCAAGTGAATACAATGGGGGCCCCTGGAATGCCTTGGCCGCGCGCGTCAAGGAGGCGGGCTGTGATGTTCACCGGGGACCCTACAGGCACATCCCGGGAATTCAATTCGAGTGCCGTGCGGGCGATGACCACCCGCTCGGCCTCGTGACTGGCACCCACGTAGCGGCTGTTGCCGCCCCACTCTAGTTCCTGAACAAGCGGCCCCGGCTCCAACAGAGGTGCCGCATTGACGTGGAACGCGCCGCCGTCGTCGGTCGTCGTAAGGTTGCTTACACCGCCGAGGCGCAAGCGAACGGTGGCGCCCGGAACTGGCGAGCCGTCGCTTGCCACGAGCATGCCTTGGACTTCTTGCACACCGTCCTGATCCATGGGGCTCGAGGTGACGTCGACGAATCGCGTCTGCCCGCGAACGGGGAGTGTAATGCCGTCCGCCGCAGCCTGGCTTCGCTCCGTCGGCTCCAAGGTCGCTGTTAGACCATAGTCGGCGGCGGCCAAGGATGCGGGGCTGGTCTGCCGCCATGTGAATTGCCCTTGCGTGGCATTGACGGTGCCACTCATGGCTGTTGAACCGGATGGTCCTCGTAGCGAAATCCGCACAGTGCCGGCGTCCTGGTCATCTCCTTGTATGTCCAATCGTCCGCTCACCACCAGTACGCCGCCGGCGTCCAATGTCTTGACCGGGTCGAGGTCTAGTGTTGCCTGGCGCCGGATTGGGATTGACTTGCCGCCCGTGGCCGGCAGCACAGTTGGGTCGCCTGGCGCTGTTTCCCATGTGAGGGTACGGGTGCCGGCGGCGCTGTGGGGGGCTGGCAGGACCACGGTGGCGCTACCGTCGCGGTCAGGTGTCACAGTTCGGCTTGTGCCGAGCCACGAGTATGTGACGGAGTCTTGGCGGGGGGCCCCCGTGGCGTCCTTGAGCGTCAGGGTGGCTTCGAATGGCTCCCCGGTGCTGAGGTCGTCTGGAATCTCCCATGTCAAGACGCTGGGGGCTACCACTTGCACGGCGTGGGCCGATTGGGCAGCGGCTACTGCGGGCCGGGTTAGGTCCCCGATTGTAGTAGCGTGGTGATTGTAGGAACGAAGGCGCAGGATGCTGTCCCCAGTTGGAATGGCGGCTGCGTCAATGGTCCACTGCGCCGACGCCGACTCCCCGCGCAAGATGTGACCTTGGGGGATGGTGACGTTGTGGTCGGCAACGAGGCGAACGGGAAGGGTGAAGCGACCGTCTGGCCCGGTGAATGTGGCCCCGACCAGTGGGCCCACGCGTGCTTCCACCGTGACAAACGGCACACCATCGCCTGCGGACACGACGCGCCCGGTTACCGTAGCAGTCCCGCCCTTGTCCAAACGCGCTGGGACTTGTAATTCAGTAAGGGACGCGGGGGCAAGCGTCGGCGGGCTCAGCCCGCTTGCATCGAACCGGATGATGTCAAACTCTGTGTCGACGATTCGTGGGGCGATTGCGGCCTGTGCTTGCACGCGGCCTTCCAATCCCCAAGATAACGGCGGCAAGATGGTGTTGGCGTGGTCAGCGTATGGGGCAGGGTCTTCGCCGGCGGCGTCCAGTAGGCCGTCCCGATCTCGGTCGAGCGACCTTTGATCGGCCACGTTCCAGCCGCCCCACCATGGGCCATGTTCGGGGGCCCACCACTTGGGGCGCCCCGCTGCTTGGTCATCCACGTGGCTGTCCCACCCGGCGCAGTCGTTGGGGGAAACGCCGAGGTAAGGCGAGTGGGCGCGGCGCCACCCATCAGGAATTCCATCACCGCAGGAATCTCTCGTCAACGGGGCATCGTCGCCCAAGAACCGGAATTGGCCATTGCTGGCAACGAATGCCATACCAAGGTCTAGGAACTGAGCAACCCGCGGGTCGTCGTTGGCCAACGTCAAATCATCGCCGTCGAGCAGCCCATCGCCATCCGTGTCGGGGTGGTCGGGCCGCGTGCCGTCTTGAATTTCTTGGAAGTCGAGCGCGCCGTCGCCATCCCGATCGCTGCCTTCGTCGAGGGCGACCCGGTCATCCCGCCCATTCATGGGGTCGAGGCCGAGTGCCAACTCTTCATCGTCGTCGAGTCCACCTAGGTCGCTGTCTGTGCATGATGGGTCTGTACCCGCCTGCTGCTCCTCGGCGTTCGTCAAGCCATCGCCGTCGGGGTCAAGGTGGGCATCAGGAAAGAGTGGGTCGGGGCCTGCAGCACATTGCGACCGGTGGATTTCCCAGATGTCGGTGAGCCCGTCGCCGTCCGTGTCGGCCACGTAGGGGTTCAAGCCGCTGGCCTGGATGTCCAGCAGGGTAAGTGAATGGGCGGCATCCACCACGAAGACGGAGCGCCTTGACCCATCAATCGCCGTGAAGGAGTAACGGTCCGTAGCAGTCCCTTCGTCCGCCGATTCGCGAATGCTCGTGAGCACTTGGGACCGCCCCGTCGCGGCGTCCGTTTGATCGACGCCGATTGTGATACTCGGAGTGGAAGGTAGTACCAATGCCCCCGGGGCTCCAGGGTATGCGTCGCCCGGCGGAGTAGGGCTGTTGGCCGTCAATCCCGGGTACGTGATGGACCAGAACACCTTCCATCCGTCGAGCAAGCCGTCACCGTCGGTCGACGCCTGGTTGGGGTCGGTCTCGTATACGAACTCTTGGCGGTTCGGGAAAGGCACCTCGTAGGTTTGGACTGCCCCGCCGGAGATGGCAACCCATGTGATGCCATCGTCATCTAGATCCTCATCGCCATCGGGAACCCCGTTGCCATCACTGTCCCATTTGGAGGGGTCGAGGTTGTAGGTGCCCGTGGAGAAGACCGGCGATCCAAAGCGGACCTCCCAGCCATCAGGTAAGCCGTCGCCGTCCGTGTCTCGGTTGAGTACGTCGGACGCGCTTCTTGGAGAAGGTAG
>JBFJXU010000166.1:0-4590 GCA_041622975.1 Thermoplasmatota archaeon | reverse complement strand
TACGTACAAGCCGCCGTGGACGCCGGCCTCGACGTTGACCGCTTTGCGCCTCGGCTTGCATTCTTCTTCAACGGCCACAACGACTTCCTGGAGGAAGTGGCCAAGTTCCGCGCCGCCCGGCGCCTGTGGCACACCATCATGAAGGAGCGCTTCGGCGCCCAGAACCCCAAGAGCATGATGCTACGCTTCCACACGCAAGTGGCAGGCAGCACCCTCACCGCACAGCAACCCGAGAACAACATCGTACGCGTGGCCGTGCAGGCCATGGCGGCCGTCCTGGGCGGCACCCAATCACTGCATACCAATGCCATGGACGAGGCCCTGGGCCTTCCCACGGAGAAGTCAGCACGCATTGCACTGCGAACCCAGCAGATCATCGCTGAGGAAACCGGCGTCGCCAACGTCATTGACCCAATGGCTGGCTCATACGCCGTCGAGACCCTCACCAATGAACTGGAGGCCGAGGCCCTGGAGATCATCGAGAAGATCGACCAAATGGGTGGCATGCTAACAGCCATTGAGAAGGGCTGGGTGCAACGGGAAATCCACGACGCTGCATTCCGTTTCCAACGCGAAGTGGAGGACGATGAACGCATCGTCGTCGGCGTCAACGACTTCAAGACCGGCGGCGACGACGAGGTCCCCGACGTCCTCAAGTTGGACGACTCCGCGGAAACATCCCAACTAGCCAAATTGGAGGCCTTGCGCGCCGAACGGGACAACGAAGCCGTCGACAAAGCACTACAGCAACTCAGGACCGCAGCCCAGGGCACCGACAACGTGGTTCCATTCATCCTCGAAGCGGTCCGATGCTACGCCACCATCGGCGAAATCTGCGGCGTGCTCCGCGGGGAGTGGGGCGAGTACACCGGTGCGGGGGACGTTTAGTTCACGCCCAGTCAGACGGGGCCGATCCCGCGAGGCCAGCCATCATCATCAATCAAGTCCGACATCCAAGACGCGGTGTGCTCGAAGTGGAGCAAGCGTTCCCCCGGTGGCGGCCTTGAGGGCATCTTCGACCCGCCGGTCGGAAGCTGTAGTCCGCTCATTGATTGCTTGGAACTCTGCCCAGGTCGCCATGGTGAAGGATTCTAGGATATGGCCTGGCTCGCTGACGTCCTCGACGAGGTTGAAGTGGACTGCGCCGTTGCGTTTGAGCCCGCGGTGGACTTGTTGCATGGCTTCCATGAAGGCTTGGCGCGAATCGGGTTGAATGACCCATTGCGCCGTCACTAGGATGGGGCCATCGTGGTCGTGCACGGATGTTGCCGTCGGCAGGTCGACGAAGGCTACCGGTGTTGTATCCATGTCCACGTAATCATCGAGACGCACACGCAATACAATCAGCGCCGAAATCAGCATGAGCCCAGCAGCACCCAGGAGCGCCTGTTGCGCGCCGACCTGCTCGGCAACTACGCCCCAAAATACGGCGCCTACTGTGAAGGTACCTTGGAGGCCCAGGAGGTATACGGCCACGCCGCGACCCCGAATCCAGGGTGGAAGGACCGCCTGCAAGGCAGTCATCACGGCGCTGATCCACAGGAGGAGCGCCATTCCGGATACCACCAAGGCAGCCAGAGCAATCCAGATGTTTGATGTGGCGCCGAGCACGGCCAGCACGCCTCCCTGCACAACCATTGTCAGGAAGATGATGCCATCCGAGCGGAGGCGGCTGCGAATGGCGGGCCCGAGCCACAATGCGAGCAAGGCCCCGATGCCGCCCGCTCCAGCCAGCACGCCAAACATGGTGGAATCTGCGCCCAATTGGAATCGTGCCACGGTGGGGAGCAATGCCATGAGCGCAACCGCAGCGAAGGCATAGGGCACCATCTTGAGGATGACCCGCTTGAGGGGGCGGTCGTAGCGCAGGTAGCGTAGCCCCATGCGCATGGCCGAGCCCAAATGCTCGACGGGCATTTTCTGACGTTCTTCCGGGCGGTACCTGGCGAAGATGACGATGGAGAGCGCGAGCACGACGACGTTGAGGGCGAAGACGGCCGCGACGCCTTGAAGCGCCACGATAGCGCCGGCAAGCGCGGGGCCCACAGCCATGGCAATGTTGGATGTCCCGGAACTGAGATTCATGGCACCAGCAAGGCGTTCACGGGGCACGAGCCCCGGTAGCAACGCCATCCAGGCGGGAGCAGTCATGGCGCCGACGAGGCCAAGGCCGGCGCTCAGAACAAGGATGGTGACCAGAGAATGGGCATCCCGCCAAGCCAAGGCCGCGTACACAGCCACGATAGCCGTCGCGGCGAATTGGCCGACGAGAATGATGCGCCGCCGACTGGCGACATCCGCCAGGGCCCCTGCCAACAACGCCAACAGGAACGTTGGTAGTGTACTTGCGACGTTGAGCAGCGCAATCGCACCGGGGGAGTCGGTGATACCCGTTAGGGTCCACGCGGCAGCCATGCCGTTCATGAACAACGCCAACTGGCTTGCTAGGCTAGCGGTAAGTACCAGGATGAATGGGCGACCAAGCGAGGAATCTCTGGTTACGAGCATGCAAATTCCTTGGCCCGGGCAAGTAACATGGCGCGGTCGAACCTGAGGCCCCGACGGGTCGAGTGCAGTCGGAGGCTCATGCCGTTGGCCCGGTGCTGGCACCAGGGAAACCTGCGCATCTTAGGGCTTTGATTGCAAACGGACAACAGTCGTCCCTCTCCAAAACCGCCAAATACTCACGACGCCAACCATGTCTTCGTGAGCCACACGAGTTCCATGCCCATGGGCCGCATTGCGCGGTACATGAGCAAGGGCAAGGTGGCTCTCTTTGTGTGCCTGAAGCGCGCTTGACCCTCGTCTTGCGGCTTCTGGCCGCGTGAGAGGTGTCTTGCGCATGAAACCAGAAACCAGTGGAAACCCGACCAAAGAACAGCCCCTCGACCCGTCTCCCCGCGGACCTGCCGCCGCTGCGCGCAGCATTGGCAGTGTATTCGCGATGATGAAGGGCGGCAAGCGGGACCTCCTTGTGATGACGTGTCTGGGCGCCATCGACGGGACCATTGTTCTGCTCGCGGCTACGGGGGGTCTGTCATCGTGGTCCGCAGCCATCGTCGCTGGCCTGACCATCGTCACGGGCGTGGGAGCCTGGCTCGCCGCGCGTGACGCCTTCGCCGGCGGACGCGAATGGTTCACGCTGGGCGCCATTGCCATCATTAGTACGACGGCGACCGTTGCAGCCGCGTGGCTTGGCGTTCACCTCGGTGCTGCCGTGACCCTGCACGTCCTACCGAAGGCGGCGGGTATATTCCTCTGCGTTTTGGGCGCCCAAATGGCTGGCCTGCGCATCCCGTCCCCGCAACATGTCCCTGCGCCGCTGGCCGTTTTGGCGGGTGGCCTCGCCTTGGAGGGAATTGTCCAATGGACCCCCTGACGGGCGCGGTCATCGCTGCCGTCGTGGGCTGGGCGAGCATCATCCTCGTCGTGACCCTGCCCAAAGGACGGCTTGACGCCCAGAAGGTCCGCACCGTTGGTGGGGTCACCATCGCCGTGCTGGGCATTGCCATCCTGGCGGGATGGCCCGGCTGGCTTGCCCTAGCGTTCCTGGCAGGTGGAATCTTCGGCGTCTGGGTCAGTCCCGGTACGGCGGCTGCAGCGGCCTGATCTCAACCCCTTTCCTCATTCTCCTCTTTCTATACCGCTTGGCCGAAGGGGTGAAGGCCGGCATTGCCGTGGCTCGGCCATGGCGATTCTTGGCGTTGACCAGATTGCAGTGGCCGTGGCTTCCAAGGATGATGCAAGCCGCATCTATGAGACCATCTTGGGCCTCAAGGCGGGCCATGACGAGACCGTCGAGGACCAAGGCGTCACCACGCGATTCTTCCCCGTCGGCGACACCATGAGCGTCGTGGAGGCCCTGGAGCCGCTCGCCGAGGATACCCCCGTAGGGAAATTCCTGGCAAAGCGAGGGCCCGGCGTGCACCACGTAGCGTTCCGCGTGGACGACCTCGAAGCGGAATTGGCGCGTCTGAAGGGCTTGGGTGTTCGGCTCATTGATGAGGAGCCCCGCCTCGGCGCCGAGGGGAAGCGGATCGCGTTCCTTCACCCGAAGGAGACCGGCGGCGTGCTCATCGAGTTGTGTGAGTGTCCGTAGATTCCCGGCCGATGGCGGCCGGGCCAGCCCGGAGCGCAGGACTGATTCCAGATTATGCGCCGCGCCGCCTGGCATTTGGGGCCGTGTTACCCCAAGGTAGGGCGGCAGACTCGGCGGCCAGGAATCTAGCGACCCCCCTATGAAGCACTAGGGGGTCGCCGCTGCGTGGAGCAAGCCACGGGTGCAGTCGTTGCCCGGAACCTCCGGGAGAAACCGGGAGACAAGCAGGCTATTGCGGAGGCGTTAGAGGAAGCCCGCCAACGCACGTTGCTGCTCATGCGAGGCCTTCGTGACAATCACCTGCGCGAGCCCGCGCTGGATATCTTGTCGCCCCCCGTCTGGGACCTTGGCCACATGGCCAATTTTGAGGACCTTTGGCTCGTGCAGAACCTTGGCGGCGAGGAAACCGTTCCAGGCTGCAATGACCGCTATAATGCGTTGCTGAATCCGAGGCCGGAGCGCCCCAAGTTGGACCTGCTCGACCGGGACGG
>JBFJXU010000165.1:0-4612 GCA_041622975.1 Thermoplasmatota archaeon | reverse complement strand
CCAAGAAGGGGGCATGGAGTGGAATCTGAACCAGGTCGATGGCCCAGAGTTCTTCGCCGAGCACGGGGTCGAGGACGCGCAGGAAGCCATCGCGGTTAGGCACGAGGAGTTCATCGATGCCATCCCGGTCAAGGTCGGCTACGGTGGCGAGGCCGCCTGCATGTGGGTTTTGCAGGTGCCATTCGCCACGGGCGGTCAAGGTCCAGATCAGGGAGCCATCGGCGCCGTACGCTAGCAAGTCCTTGGGGTCGTCACCCGGCACGAGGAGGTCCATGATGCCGTTGCCATCCAAGTCCACGAAGGACCCTTGGTCGAGGTAAACGGGGCCGGGCCAAATGTCGTCAAGGCTGGCGCCCGCTGCGGCGGGCACGGCCAGCAATGCCAGGAGTATCCAGGCATGACGCACGATGCTACGAGTCCAACCGTCCTTATTGACCGTTGTTGGTGGCCCGTGGCCGAATCAGGCCTTACAGGATATCCGCTGGGTTTGCGGTATGGGCCGTTGTCCCGATGCAGGACCAGCGGCCAAAGTCCGAAACGTTCGAGGTCAACACCAAAACAGTTTAAGTCAAGGAGCGACAAAGTAGGTGTTGTCCCTTGGGTGCACGGGACGCGACTTCATTTCAACCACCTACCACCCACCACCACCTGCCTGGGTGGCTCGCTTTTGGCGAGCCACCCAGGCACCCTTGTCAACTGCGCCCGGAACCTACCACCAGTGACGGGCACAATCGTTGGGATTTGGCCCAACCTGAACGTCGTTTATAATGGCTTGGCCTGCGTAGTCGGTAGTGGTGAACCACATGGCATACACCCCAACCAGCGGCATTCGCGCCCTCGCGATTGCACTAATCTTCGTTACAAGCCTGTATATCCCCGCCGACACGGCAAGCGCGCAATCGGGGGGCCTAAAGGGAAGTGTGTGCACCGGTCCGGCCGGCGACTGCTTCGGACCTCTCCCCGGCGCCACGGTGACCTTGACGGGTCTTCTGGGCGTCAACACGTATGAAACCCGCACCGACGAGGGCGGCGTTTACGCGTTTGGCAGCGTCCAGGATGGAGATTACACCCTCAAAGTAACTCGCACCGGCTTCGAACCCGTCGAGATGCAAGTGCAAGTCCAAGGAAACACGGCCCAAGATGTCCAAGTTCCTGGTACCCAAGTGACGGTCAAAGGGACCGTCGCGGGGGCCGGCGATTCCGTCAACGGCAACATATGGTTCGAGGGCCCCGCGGGCCACCGCGCAGAGATCAAGAATGGCGCATTTTCCGTGAGCCTCATGAGTGGCTGGTACGAGATGGGCGCCTCCGCGAAGGGGTACCAGGACGGGTTCTGGCATATGCTGCTCGACGGCTCCAACGTGAACCTCAAACTGGAGAAGGCCCCAGACCGCACGGCAACCCTCACCGGGACCGTCAAAGACCAAGACGGCCGCGCCGTGGCTGGTGCCCGCGTGGATGCGTGGCAAAACACGTATCGATACTACGAAGGAGATGTGCCCCATGAAGACCACGACAGCCCGCCTAGCGACGGTGGGACCTCTAGTGACGAATTGCGTACCAGTATCGCCTACCCTGGCGGCAACGCGCGCGCCACAACGGATGCCCAAGGCAAGTACACGCTCCAGTTGTTCCCCGGCGAAGCCAGCATCAACATCTGGAAGGATGGCTACGCCAGTAGCCATTTCCAGGTTCAAGTGAAGGACGGCAACAACAGTCACTCCGCGACGCTGGAGAAGTTCCCTGAGAAGACCGCCCGCATTGAAGGGCGGGTCGTAGACGCGGACGGCAACACCATTCCATTCGTGAACATCAACATCCAGCACCCTCAGTACGGATTGTGGACCTGCTCACAAGCAGCCGATGGTGGCAATGGCAACGGCGGCCGTGCCGCGCCCGAGCCGATGCCCGTGGACGACTCCGAGCCAGCCGGTAGTGACGCACAATCAGACGTCGCCTATCCGTACTATGACCCTGGATGCAATATCAAGGTGAACAGCGACGGCACATTCAGCGGCAATGTGACTCCGGGGTACGCCATCATCAGTGTCTACCAGGAACACTGGCGTACTTGCACCGAGACCCATCACAGCGACGGCGCGTACACTCGCACCTGTGGACCCGAGTACCAGCGGTGGGTTCGCACCATGAATCTGCCCGCAGGCCAGACCACCACGTTTACCGCGACCCTTGCCAAGCGACCGGGACCCGATGCCACCGTGAGCGGATGGGTCGTTGACGAGAACGGCAAGGCGGTTCAAGGTGCCCAGATTCACTTCAGCCAGGCTGACGGTTCTGGTTACGGATGGGCGTCGACGGACGGCGACGGTTCCTACAAGATCCGGGTACGCAGCGGCCTGCAATACGTCAGCGTCTGGGCAGAGGGCCACTTCCCATGGGAAGGCATGGTAAATGTAGCCCCAGGTACGGATACCCGGTACACAGTAACCCTGACCGTCGGCGAAAGCCGCTACGGCGGGTGCTGTTATGCCATCGCAGAGGATGCCAATGGAGGCCGCGCCGTTAGCGATGATGCGGACGGCGTCGGCATGCCATCGGGCGCCCCCAGGCCGCCATCCGATGGTGCGGCCGGCGACGACCAGGAAGGCGGGGCAGCCACCAGCGATTACGAAGACCTAGGCGGCGGCCTCGGGCCATACGACCCGAGCGCAGCGACAGGGGCAGAGCCAATCGACCAGCCCACGCCCTACGCGCCCTTGGCACTCCTTGTGGCAGGGTTGGCGTCCCTGGTTGCGGTGATGCGCCGGCGTACCTGAGCCAGTTCCCGTAGACCCTGCACGGTCCGGGTGCCGAACCATGTCAGCGCTTCGCCATCGATGACCACAGCGTGGTCCTTGGCGACGAGGCCGGACGTGTCCACGTCCTTCCGGTGGAACGGGAAGGGCTCCGTGGGCAGCAGTACCCACTCGGCGCCCCGCGCCCTCACCTCTTCCTCCTCTACCTCGAAGTACTTTGGGCCATCGTGGTCGCCAAATACGTTCCGCAGGCCCACCGCCTCCAGCATGGCATGAGGATACGCCGTATCGTCGAATGTCATCCAGGGGTGCCAAATGGGGCAGAAGACCGGCACGTCGGCGGGCGCCGCTACGTCGGCCAGGGTGGCATGGATTTCACCCGCAGCCCGACGGGCTTTGTCCTCCTGGCTCGTGACCCGGCCCAATTCCAGGATGAACTCGGCGGCGTCAGGGACTGTGTCAATGGCAGACCAGAGTACCATCACGCCGGCATCCTCAAGGCTGTCCACCAGGGCCTTCGGGTTCTCGTCCTTGTCCGCCACGACGAGATCCGGCTCTAGGGCCAGAATCTTGTCAAGGCTGGCGTCCTTGGTGCCGCCCACGTGCGGGATGGCGTCAACCCAAGGGGAAGGGTGGATGCAAAACCGGGTGCGACCCACAACTTGGTCAGCGAGACCCAAGCCATGCAGGGTCTCCGTGTGACTGGGTACAAGGCTCACGATGCGCACGACCCAGCCAGCCCGAATCACCTAGAAAAGCAAGGTATCCGACCACATCCTTCAAGTGACCCCCTACCTCCAAAGGGTTCGTGGCTACCGAGCGCCCCCACCCTTACGCCGACGAGGTCAGTCCCCCTGAGGAGGACGCCCTCGACGACCGTAAGGTGACCCTCTTCTGGGCGGGGACCGCTACCGCCATCGCCCTCATTGGCCTCTACTTGGGCAATCGGTTCAGCCCCCATACGGGCGGCAGCCTGGACCTAGCCACGTGGGATTCCTGGACAGATATCCCCTTGTTTGGCGGCTTAGGCCTCCTCGGTTTCGGCTTCGTTCGCAAGCCGTGGGCCAAGAACCTGACCATGGCGGGTTGGCTGTTGTTTGCCCTGTACTGGGGCATGACGGCCCTCGACCTCCTGTGGAAAGAAGGTCAGGATTACTTCAACTTCGCCGCGGCCCTCGTGGGGGTCTACTTCTTCACGTACGCCGCCTACCACCAATGGCTCAGCCATCTCCGGGGGAGCCCCAACCAAGCGGTCCATTTCCTGAACGTGGCGACCTTCGTCGCGGCGGGTTCCTACTTCCTTGTGCAGCGCGTGGTGTTCCTGCGCGTGGCCCTCATCAAAGTGGTCAGCAACCAGACCAAATGGGGCCTCGACTTGTTTGGCCAAGGCGACGCCAAGGGCATCGTATTCCTCACTGACCACTCGGATGTGAAGAGCCCGACCACGTTCTTCTACCCAAGTACCTACTGCGACGCTGGTCGCGGGGACAACGTTGGCACCTATTGTCGAGAGAACGGCATCAACGCCACGTACACGTATCCCGCCGAGCCAACCAACTTCCTCGAAGCGGCGCTCCAGTGGACGCCCGCCAGTGAATCCCTGCTCATCGTTCCCGTGAGCATCATCTTGGCCTGTACCGCCATCCAGAGCATCATGCTCTTCGTGGGCCTGTTCGTTGCAACGGAAGCAGACTGGCGCAAGAAACTGTACGCCAGCCTCATCGTGGGCGCCGTCGTGTACGTCCTCAACCTAGTGCGCAACGTGGGCATCATCTGGTTCTACGGACAAGGCCACGCTAGTTTCTGGGTAATGCACAACGCCATCGGCAAAGGTGGGTCACTCATTGCCATGATTG
>JBFJXU010000164.1:0-4619 GCA_041622975.1 Thermoplasmatota archaeon | reverse complement strand
GCCAAGCAGGACTTTGATGTCGCGGCTGCGGAAGCCCAGGCGCCGGGCGATGCTTGAGCCCATGGCGCCCCCAATGTAACCAATGGGGCCTTCGCGACCGGTTGAACCACCGGTGCCGACCGTGATGGCTGACAGCAGCGCATGGCCCCAGGCGGTCCGCCCCTTGATGATGCCGCCGCGTGCCTGCACTGCGGCCATGACCTCCGAGATCCCCTGGCGTTGCACCGCGGGGAACCGCCACTTGATGAGGCCAATCAAGGCACCCCCTGCGGTGGGAACCAGAAACACCCAGAGGCCCCACGTGGAGACGAGGAATTCCCCCGATTCGTGAGCGCTGGCTGCGATCTCTCCCTTGAACGCAAGGTTCTCGACAAAACTGATGGCCAAGCGGAACCCGATGGCGGCCAATCCTGCTACTACACCGACCAGGAGCGCCGTGGCGTTGAGAGCCGTGAAGCGCCTGGTCATCAACACAAGGCCCGCCAGCCGGCCCCATGACAAAAGATGGCCGGCCTGGCGCGACGCGACTCAGGCCGGTGTCTGGAAGTCCACCATGGTGGCGCGCATGGTTTACAAATCCACGAGTGGCATCTTGGCCGGGTCGGGGGTGAAGTTGAGCATCTTCTGGTACAAGGTCTGCGCCTGCCAGGTGCCGCAGTTGATGTTGGTGACCCCACGGTACTTGCGGATGCCGGGCACGTGCACGTGTCCGGTCACGAACAAGTCGGGCACTTCCGAGATGACCAGGTGGTCATGGTGCTCGGGCGCTACGGGGGTACGCTCGCCATACAGGGGTGCCATGTGGCGGCACTGGAGCATCTGCTCCATGGTAGGCAGTGGATCTTCGTAGTCGAGGTTGGTTACCGTCGTGGCAAAGTCGATGAGGCTGAAGCCGTGGTAACCGAGCGTCAGCACATCGTGCATCTTGAACCAGGCCGGGTTGGCCACGAAGTGCGTGCCGTGGTGGTCGAACGCTTCCCGTACCTCTTCACTGAATGCAGGCTGGGGCTCGGCGGGCCGCGCGGCGTCGTGATTGCCTGGCTGAACCACAACCTCAACGTGGTCGGGGATGTTTTGCATCCAGCGGCCAAACTCTCGGTACTGATCGTAGATGTCGCCAATGGTGAGTTCCTCGTTCTGGCCCGGGTAGATACCGATGCCGTCTACCAAGTCGCCCGGGATCACCAGGTACTTGATGCGGCCAGCCGCGTCCCGCTCGCGGCGGGTGGCAGCGTCGCCGTTGAGCCACCCAATCATGCGGGCCCAGTTCTCGGGAAGGAACGTGTTGGAGCCAACGTGGATGTCGGAGAGGAACGCTGCTGACACGGGTGCGTCGGCGTGGTTCATTTCGTCCGGGTGGCGCCTTGGGATGTCCGGTCGGATGATGTCCGTCACGAAGAGCAGGTCACCCTTGCCGCTTGCCTGGCCCACAACGCCGACTACTTCGTCGGAGACGAGGCTGTCTGCGAAGGCGGTCAGGGCCTTTTCGTCGGCCCTCACTAATGCAGTGATGGTGCCACTTGGGTCCTCAAGTTCGATTCGCCGGTGGCCGTTCTTCGTCGTCGCCGTGCTTTCCACCATGGCGATGACTGACACCTCCTGCTGGCCCGGCCGGATGGCTTCGACGGGCACAGCATTGCGCAGGTCGCGGCGTTGCCGCAGCATCTTGGCAATCTGTTCGTAACGGTCTTGGAAGTAATCCACGAAGTCACTGGTGGCCCCATCGCAGGTGCTGTTGCCCGTCATGTCATTGACAATCTCGAGGCGCGCTTCATGGCCTGCCGCCGATGGGCGCCACTCACTTCGGCGCTTCAAGGTGAATGCTGCGGCTTCCTGGCCCGCGCGGGGCTTGTCATCCGTTGGGTTCAGGTCTTCGTCGTGATCGTCCACCACATCGTCTTCCTCGTCCGCGTCGGCTGCCGGGCCAGCGTCGTAAATCTTGCCGAGGGCTTGCTTGAGCGCCTCCTTGCGGGCCTTGGCCGATTCGTCGGCCGGCGCTGGAACGGGATCCGGCGCGGCAGCCTCTCGCTCCTTGCGCTCCAAATCCTCCCAGAGCGCCTTATCGAAGTGGAACGGAACCTCGCCTAGGCTCGCCAACACCAGTTGCGCCCGGGCAAGGCCGTCCGAATCCGCGACCAAGTGGTCCAGGAGGTCGGGGTCCAGCAGGGCCCCGTGGTCCTCGAAGAGGCCGACCAAGTCGCGGCGTGCATCCGCCACGATGGTGGGCAGTCGTGCCCCCTTCAAGACGCTTGGGCGAGCCACCGTGTCACGGCATTGGCCACTTGGTCATTGAAGGACGGCTCGAGGAAGTGGCCGGCGCCTTCGATAATGGTGGGGCCCGACCCTTGCGGCAGCGCGCCGGCGAGCCTTTCGGCGTCTGCCACGGACACATATGGGTCCTCGTCGCCCACGACAATATGCACCGGGATGTCCACGTCGGCGGCGTCCTCCATTGGGCACAAGTTGCTCGCCGTTACCTCCGGCGGCGTGGCAACGAGCAGTATGGCGTCGGGGCTACGATGACGCGCCAGCCGTAGCGCCACGCCGCCGCCGAAACTGAATCCCACTACGAAACGCGGCTTCACTTCATCAAAGACGGCCATGGCGTCTTGGACCTCACCGTCGCCATGGTCGTAGTCACCCTCACTACGGCCCACGCCGCGGAAATCAAACCGCACCGCCTCGTACCCATTGGCGGCCAGATGTTTGGCAAGGTCATAGATGAGCCGACTACCCATGGACCCCTCGAATGCCGGGTGTGGGTGGAGCAGCAGCACTACGTCACCTGAGCCGCGGCGGCGGCAATCCAGGCAACCGGCGGGGCCGTCAATGGAGAACGCTTCACGAGCCATGATGGACGGACGCGGCGGGATTCGAACCCGCGATCCCCGGCTTAGAAGGCCGGTGCAGTATCCAGGCTGTGCCACGCGCCCGGCCCGCCCACAGGGCAAGGGGTCTTGGCCCTGACCATCAGCCCCGCCAAACTCCCTGCCAGAGTTTCGCTAGTCATTTCGTGCAATAATCAGACAAGGGGGCCAACGAGGTTAAGTAGGAATGGACGCGGGTTGGAGGTATGGCCCGCATGAAGGTGCTCTCAGGCTTGCTCGCGGTGATTGCCGCTGGAATGCTCATTCCCTTCGGCGATGCCGGTGCCGTCCCCGAAACTCAACAGGAAGAGGAAGTGGAATCGGAACCCATCATTCGCTTCTTCCGCTACGAGGGTTACATTGAGGCAGATGCCCGGGTCCTGACGGATGGGCCTGAATTCCAGATGGGTGGCATGAGCACCGAGGGGGTTCGCTTCCCCGTGGACGACAATGTTGATTTCATTGTATTCGAAATGACGTGGGGGGCGATTCCCTTCACGCCCGTGCGCCAAAGCCTCAGCCTAGTCGTTGACCACCCGGACGGTGAATCCGTCATCAGCGGGACTCAACACGGCACTGCCAGCAACCCTCTACGCATGGTCCTACAAGATCCTCACGAGGGGACATGGCAGGCCGTCGCCAGGGCCCAGACCCTGGCAGTGGATCAAGACTACCGCATTTACGTCACTCTCATCGAAGGTGAGATGCCCGCCGACTACACGGTGTTCGACCGGCTGTGAAGCCCACTCTACCGTGAGTCCTTTTCCATTCAACCTTGTCTAGTTGCTCCGGTCGGCGCCCCAGGTCTAATGCCTGGGGTGCCGCCACCCTTTGAACGGGGCCCGCGGCGGGGCCGTGTGGATGGCCTAAGCCACTTCGTCGTCTTCGTGTGTGACGATGACGACCTGCTGCTGTTGCTGCTGATTGCCCTTGGAACCACCGCTGAATAGGGCGACAATCGCAGACAACAACCCCGTAAAGAACAGTAGAATGCCTAGCACGGTAACGGCAACCAGGCCCGCCATGGCCTGCCAGAATCCCTCGTCATACCACGGCTCGTCCCGCTCGTCGTAACAGTCGCCGATACAAATCTGGCCTGCGACGCTTGGCATGGCAAGCAACGCCACCAACATGAACGCGGGCCACCGGAAGTCCATGGTGTCCCAGCCCCGGCTGGAGTCCATAAGGATTGCCGGGCTTTCATCGTCGATGGTCGACGACCAGACGCGGCATGCGTCGGCGAGTAGTGGACCCCCTGCGATTCGAACGCAGGACCTTCCGGTTATCAGCCGGATGCTCCACCAGACTAAGCTAGGGGTCCGAGGTGCGTGCGCCCGGAGGCGCAGGGCCGCCGACATGGGTGCCCTTCATAAGCGGAACGGTGCCGGGCGGGGGAATACTGGTCAAGGGCGACCCCAGAGGGCTAAGTCCGGGTCCCCGCTAGGCGCAGGCGACGTAGGCTGGTTTCCTGGCGCTCCGTGACCTTTGCTGCCTCCGTGGCCCGCTCCAATGCAGCATGTCGGCGGAGGGAAGCTGTCCACCGACGGCGATTTATGGTCCTCGCGATGGGGCCGTATGCAGGCAGTCATCCGCCGACGTCCCGGCGTCCCCGAGTTGGCGGAGATAGCAAATCCCACCAAGGACTGCATGGACATCTACGCGTCCTCTTTGAACAAGGCAGACTGGCATTCCATGTCGGGTAAGCCCACCATCATGCGGTTCCTGCCCATTCCCGTAATTGGTGCCGACGTC
>JBFJXU010000163.1:0-4738 GCA_041622975.1 Thermoplasmatota archaeon | reverse complement strand
TGAACGTTGTAATGGGCTTTCCCGTAGTTGAAGAATGAACGCAGGTCGCCGGTGTCCGGGCATTGGCCGGTGCCGGCGTCTTGCGCCACGGCGGCTACCTCCACGCTCCACTCGATGGTATCTGGAGTTTCGTCAATGTAGATGGCAACCATATCCACGGCGTCGTACGAGTGGGGGGAATCTGTACCGTTCTCGTATGCTGCAATGCGAACGTCGCCGGCCGGATCTTCGAGAACCTGGGCCGTCGCGCCGGGAATGAGTAATAGTGAAACGACGAGGGCGAGGCGGTGCACACGATTTCCACGACGGACCGAGGCGAAAACGGTTGCTGTGGCAAAGCCGACATTGACGCGACGTTGACCCGGCACGGTTAGGCCCGGTAAACGTGGCGGATCGTAGAGACTGATTGGAACCGATGGGTGTCGGCGCCCGGGTCGTCGGAATCATCGTGGTGGTCGCCGCCATCCATTTCCTCGCCTTCGAGGATGTGAATGTCTCCGTTACCAGTGGAGGCCGCCAATGTAACTTGGATTGCCGCGGTGTCGAAGTCGTCGCTTTGGGCCGTGGTTTGGCCTCCTTCTTCGTTGTAGACAGTCTGGTTATCAGCGAGCAGGATGGCCACTTCGCCGTTGCCTGTGCTGGCTTGAATGCGGTAAGCAGCAACGTCTGCGACGAGGGCTTGAATGTCGCCGTTGCCCGTTTCCAGGGTCCACGACCCTCCGGTGGGGGTGACCTTGAGGAAGACATCCCCGTTGCCAGATGTGGCGTGCAGGTCGCCCGCATGGCCACCCATGTAGAGGTCGCCGTTACCAGTGGTCAATCGGGCAGCAGTCGCTTGGCCGCCGTCCACCATGGCGTCTCCGTTGCCGGTGTCCAATGCAAGGTTGGCGAAGTTGAGGCCATGGGCGTGCGCATCGCCGTTGCCCGTGGTCGCCTGCATGGAGTGCAGCACGTGACTGGGCAACGTCAGGTAGATGCTGGCTTGGTACCCGCCACCGAAGTTGCCGAGCACGATGAGTCCATTGCCGGTGTCGTCGGCGCCCACATGGATTTCCAGGCCGAATGTGTCTCCAGAAAGGGAGTCATCATGTTGGATTTGGATGGCGTCAAGGTTGGATTCCGCTTGGTCTGGGGTCATGCCGCGCGCTTCCAGGTGAATGACGGCTTCGTAGGATCCGTTGGCGCCTTCCTTGACGTTCACGTCGCCATTGAAGGTACTCAGGCTGATGTCCGAAAGGGTTGCCGCGTCGAAGCCGTTCGTGAACGTTACCATCTGGGTGGCTACGAAGGTGGCACCATCGAAACCGGTGTCCACTTCGGATTCGGTGGTTTGGGCGTTGCCGTAGGGAGATATGTCCTCGGGGGCTAGGCCGTTGGCGGCTTGGTCGAGGTCGCTGTCGTTGTCAAGGCATCCCGCCAAGGCGGAGATTGCCAGGGCGGCGAGCATGAGTTTGCGCATGGGTGCAACGGCGGCGGACTCGGTATTAATCCATTTTGGCGGCGTCCTCTGGCTGGAGCGTTGCCGCTCCTTGGCCGACGAGGGTGCCAAGGTAGTGACCAAGTCGCATGGCTAGGTCGTCCTCATCGGGGTATTGTTGCTGGAGGGCGGCCAGGACATCAGATACGGGCCGTCCGTCAAGGAGGCGCCATACCTGGCTCCCCATTGCATCCAGACGCAACAGCCGCGTGGTGCGCATGCGCAGCGCGCGTAAGAGGAGCAAACCCATTCGACCCGCCCTTGGTTGTTCAATGACTACGAGGCCACGCTCGTCCGTCCAGTCGGTGGTGGCCCGCGTTACAATGCGGTGGCTGGCGTCAGCGAGTTTCACGCCTTCACCCTGGTGACGGTGTGCCACATGACCACGCCAAGGTAACCAAAGATGAGCAGACCTGGCCAGGTGAGTGTGGCGTCGCTTACGGCCATAGGGTTGGCGCCATCATTGGCAGCCAATACGGCGGCGATGGCAATCCCAACCAGCGCTTCCCCGGCGATGAGCCCGCTCGCTAGGAGTAGTCCAGCCCGGCGGCCCTTGTCGGCGATGGATATGGACCGCGTGGCCGTGGCTCGGCCGGTGGCCCAGGCGATGAGACCGCCGATGAACATGGGGCTGGTCAAGCCGACCGGGAGGTAGATGCCTACCGCCACCGGCATGACCGGCGTGCGGAACGTGGAGCCCTTGGCGGCGAGAATCTCGTCGAGGATGATGAGCAAAATAGCCAGTGCAGTGCCTGCGGCGAACATGGCGGTTTGGAGCCCGCCATTGAACACGGCGTCCGCGATGCTGGCCATGAGGCCTGCTTGCGGGGCAGCCAATTCGGCGCTGCCTATGGTGTACGCCTTGTCCAGCAAATTGAGGACCGGAGCCACGGCAAAGGCAGCCGCCGTGACGCCGACCATTTGCATGGCTTGTTGCCGCTTGGGCGTGGCGCCCAGGAGGTACCCGGCCTTGAGGTCCTGCATGTTGTCGCCAGCAATTGCTCCAGCGCAGGCAATGACCGCAGCCACCAGGATGGTCGCGGCGGGGCCGAGGGTGGAGTCGACGCCCATGAGGCGCAGGCTGAAGGCGGCGGCGAGGACGGTGAGAATCGTAACGCCGCTGATGGGGTTGTTGCTGGAGCCGACGAGGCCAGCCATGTACCCGGCAACGGCGCTGAAGAGGAATCCAGTAACCACCATGATGATGCCCAAGACGGCGGCCACCGCGAGGGATTGGGTGGCATACCAGTAGAGTGCCATCACGGGAATCACCATTGCCAGGACGCCGAGGAACGTGGCGCGGGTGCCGATTTCGCGCTCGGTTCGAATCACGGGGCCCGCATCGGCGTCGGGTCCGCGGGCGGCGTTGATGCCTTGGCGGATGGCCTTGCCAAGTGGTTGGCGGAGTTTTACGAGCGACCATAGGCCACCCACGAGCATGGCGCCGGCACCGATGTAGCGGATGCGGGTACTCCAGATGGCTCCTGCGGCCGTGCCGGCGGGGTTGGCGGCGTAGTCGAAGAGGCTGCCATCCGCGAGGGTCAGAATCGACCCGGACGAGTAGACGCTGTAGAGGGGCATGGCAACAAACCATCCCAGTACGCCGCCGGCGAAGACGAGGCTCGCGATGCGGATGCCGATGATGTAGCCAACGCCCAGCAATGCGGGGCTTACGTCGAGGCCCATGGCGGCAACTCCCTTGTTGCCGATACGAGCGGCAAAGTCTGCTGTGGCTCGCCACATCCCGAGCCCTGTTTCCATGAATTTGACGCCCATGCCGAGGGCCGCACCAACGACGAGGCTGCCGACGCCCGAGCCGCCCGCTTCGCCTGCCTTGAGCACCTCACTTGTGGCAATACCCTCGGGGAAGTCGAGTTGGGCTTCCACGATGAGGGCTCGCCGTAGAGGCACGGTGAAGAGGACACCAAGGAAGCCACCTGCCAACGCGACGAGGGTGGTCTGCCAGTAGCCCACCTCGGACCAATAGCCAAGCAGGAGCAGGGCAGGAATGGTGAACAGGATGCCAGCGGCCAGGGATTCGCCGGCGCTGGCTGCCGTCTGGACGGCGTTGTTTTCGAGAATGGTGCGTTCTCGGAAGAGCCGCAGCAGTGCCATGGAGACCACGGCTGCCGGGATGCTGGCACTCACCGTCAGGCCGACGCGCAGGCCAAGATACGTGTTGGCCGCCCCCAAGACGACAGAAAGGAGAATCCCAAGGCCGACGGCCTTGACGGTCGTCTCCTTCAGGGTGCGCTCGGCTGCAATGTAGGGGACGTGTTCACCCACGCGCCGCCGGAGCCCAGAAGCGCGTTAGGTGTTACGTATGACCCCACATCGAGTTGAAGGCCATGTTCAACCCCATGAGGGACGTGCTATCTACCGCCGACCGCCTATGTCCTGCCATGACCTGCCAAGATGTGCTGGCGCGCCTTCCCCCGATGCCCAAGAGCACCCAGGGCTTGGTTTGCCTCTTGGAGGAGCCCCGGACGACCGCGGACCTGACCAAGGAGACCGGCCTTGCAAGACGAACCGTGTACGTCGGGTTGAATCGTCTGCGGGCTTTGGGCGTGCTGCGCGAACAAGTGAGCCTCCGCGATAGCCGCCAAACGTACTTTTGGATTGAACCCGATAACGCTACATGAATCACCATCGCCGCTCGGCTACCACCATTTGGACCGCGGCCGCCACCGCCGCGTTCCTCCTCGGCCTTGCGGTCGCGCCGGTCGGTTCTGCCACGCACGTGGCGGCGGCGGACATCTCATGGGCCTGCGGGTTCGGCGGCGGGGGTCAACGGGGCCACCCCGACCATTGCGGCATCAATCCAGTTCCGGCGGAGTTCGGGGAAGACTGGCTTGACGACGAGGGGCGCGTGTTGGGCGTGGCACACAATGGCGTAGCCAAGGCCTACCCGGTGGCAGTGCTCAACAGCCACGAAATTGTCAACGACCACTTCGACGGGGTGCCTGTAACCGTGACATTCTGCCCACTTTGTGGCAGCGGCATCTCCTTCTTGGCCCGCAACACAGTGAATGGAACCACATACGACTTGACATTCACGGCAAGTGGATTCCTCTACCAAGCCGACCTGGTGATGATGGATGAGGAAACCAACACATTGTGGAACCAGATTAGTGGCCAGGCAATTGGTACACTTGTCAATGAACGGGTTCAGAACCATCACGTTGACCACAAGTTGACTTTCGTGCCCACCGAAATCACCACGTGGGGCGACTGGAAGGCCCGCCACCCGGATTCGTTGCT
>JBFJXU010000162.1:0-4763 GCA_041622975.1 Thermoplasmatota archaeon | reverse complement strand
GTGAGCGTGTCGCCGGGATAGACGTCCACGTGGAATTCGGCTTTCCCATATCCGAGCAACGCGGTTGCTTGTTCACTAACGTCCTCAACAGTCATGCCTAACGCCACGTGGAAGACCATCCATGGGCAAACAACGATGTCTGGGTGGCCGTGCTCCAAGGCGAACTCCACGTTGAACCACAAGGGATTGTAATTCATCGTGGTGGTCGCGAAGGCGGCGGCCTCCGCCTGGGTAATGGTTCGGCCGTATTTGTGGTGCAAGACTTCGCCTTGGGTGAACTGGTCCCAGTAGCGGCCTTTTGGGATGAGGCGGCGTGTCATGCTAGCGGGTCAAGACGACCTTGCCCGTGGCCTTGCGTTCCTGGAGCAACTGCATGGCGTCGGCGGACCGTTCCAAAGGCAGTGTCTCGCTGACGAGGGTCTTGATGTGGCCCGCTTCCACGGCGCGCAGGGCTTGGATGAGTTCCGCCTTGGTCCCGAGGGTCGAGCCCATGATGGTCTTGTTCTGGATGAACATGTATGCCAGTTCCAGGTCTGCCCGGTAGCCAGCCGTGGCGCCGCAGGTGACCATCTTGCCGCCGGCCCGCATGAGTTTGATGGACTCCATGAGCGTGCTGCCTCCAACGGAGTCGAAGACCACGTCCACGCCTTTGGGTCGGAGGTCCTTCATGGTACCCAAGAATTCCTTGGTCACTGCCTTGTGGGTCTCTGGTGTGGTGTGCGGGCGGATGATGACGTCGTCGGCACCGAAGCGCCGGCTCAACTCCGCTTTCTCTTCGCTGCTCACGACGCCGATGACGTTGGCGCCGCGCATCTTGGCAATCTGTGTTGCAAAGAACCCAACGCCGCCAGAGGAGCCTCGGACCAGCACGGTGTCATTGGGTTGCACGCGGGCATTGGCCACGAGCATGTGCCACGCGGTCACCAGGGTCAGGGGCATGGAGGCGGCTTCCTCGTGGGTCTGGTTCTTGGGCTTGGGCACCAAGTTGTAGGCTGGCATGACGATGTGGCTGGCGTGGGCGCCCCACATGGGGCCCGCGTCGAAGCCCCAGATGCGGAATGTGTTCTCGCAAATGTGTTCCTCGCCGTTGATGCAGCGGAAGCAGTGGCGGCACCCGATGCCGCAGAAGACGACGACTTCGTCGCCGGGTTGGATGTGGGTGACTGCCTCTCCTACCTCGGTCACGACGCCGGATGCATCGCTGCCAAGGATGAGGGGCAGGTCGAAGCCGCGGACCTTGCCTTCGCGGGCCCAGTACTCGTTGGGGTTGACGCCGGATGCCTTGACTTCAACTCGGCATTCCATTGGGCCAAGTTCTGGGTCTGGAAGTTCTTCCAACTTGACAACTTCCGGGCCTCCGTGTTCGCGTACGACCATGGCTTTCATGATGGGTCCTCGTGCCTTCGCCGCCAGTCGGATGCGGCCACTTAACGCCTCTCCCCCGATTAAATGACGTTCAGAAATAGTGGATGGCGCCCGGGTTGATGACGGGTTACATGGCGCTGGACATGTTCCACTCGCCGAGCCTGTTTACGTGGATTTGGCTGTCGCCGCGGCGTCTGGCTCACGGAATCCGTCGCGGACCTTGATTGCCATGTCGCTCGTCCAGTCAGCCGCTTCTTCGGCCATCAGGCGAACTTGACCGACGGCGATGAGTTGGTCCGCCTCGTCCACGACCAAACACTCGTCTCCAGGGCGCAGGGCTTCGTCCATGGCCGTGACGAATTGGCTGAAGACACTCTTACCCTCCCGGTTGAAGGGCACAGAATCGTGGTGCACAGTAACGCGGTTGGCAGGCGCCGGGAGCGCCTCGTGGAGAATGCGAGCCCCCACCGGCTTGAGCGTCCACAATCCATCATGGGCGCGCAGGCTCAGGATGTGTTCTCCGTCGAGGTGCACGGTGCGAATCTTGTTGGTCTTGCGGCTGCGCTCAACGCGGAGGTCGCCGTCCGTGAATGCAGCCCCCGCACCCTTACCGAACTGCCAGTCAGCAGTGCGCAGCACCTGCAGGTAATCCAAGTCCGCCTTTGCGTCGCCCAAGCCAGGCCCCGGCAGGGACGGCACGAACCCATGGGCCTCCAGGAATATGTCCTTCGTCTGGCCCACCCAGCCCATGTGTTCCGGCCCAAGGCCCTCAAGCCGAGGCTGCACCGATTGGGCAAACGGATACGCCTCATCCAGACCTAAAGGAACCACGCCCCACGCATTGGTGATGGCGTGGTCCTGCTCCCCGTCAACAGGACCAATGGCCTGGCCGAAGGGCCCGCCGCCGCTGGGCTCCTTGTGCAAACCCAATTCGGGGCGCTCTTCGCCGTCCTCGCACCAAGGGTTCCCCTGCTGTTCGACGGCAACCGCCGTGGGTGTGAATCGGTGTGCCAGACGTGCGCGGACGCGGGCGAAAGCGGGCCTGCGGTGGGTCAGGCTGCCAGTGAACCGCATGGCCTTCGTGTGGCTGATGGGTTCCCTGGCCTCAAGCCACGATTGCCAGTGAGGTTCGCCCAGAACTCGCGTCGCGTGGGCCAGCATGGGATGGCATGAAGCGCGCTGTTCGACCAACTCCCACAGGGTGCCATCCCGGAGGGCCGTCCGGATGCGGCCAAGGTCCGCGAACATGACGTCGAGGTTGTGCAAAGCAATGGCGCGCTGGGCGTCCCGTCGCGTCTCCTTGTCATTGCTCTTGACCTGCTTGGCAACTTCCTTGGGGTCCCATTCGGCCAGGAATCGCGTGGCAAATGGCCACTCCGTCAAGTCGGACGCATGGTACGTGCCGCTTTCTGTCATCACGCGGCCGTCCTTAGCGTACTTGGCGTACGAAGAGGAATCAAAGATGTCGCAGCCCAGGGCCACTGCTAGGGGGAACACCAGCGGGTGCCCGGCGCCAAACAAGTGCACGGGGCGGTCCTTGCGCATGGTCTGCTGCGCCGTCAAAATCATCTCGACGAGTTCTGGGTAGCGCTGTTGCTCCATGACGGGCACGACGCCGCCAATGGTATGGTAGTCAATGGACAGGTCGCGGTATGCCTGAGCGCAGTCGCGCCGTAGATCCAAGTGGGTTCCACCCTGGACGGTGGCGTTGAGGAGTGTTTTGCGCTCCTCCTGTTCGTCAATGACTTCGCAGGCCATGCGGGTACGATCCAACGTGGTGGCGACAGCCTCCTCCGCCTGGGCGCGCGTCATGTCTGGAGTCACAAAGATGTCCAGGCACGTGGCAACGTCCACGCCCATATCCCGCTGGAAGGCAACGATCTCTTTGGGTCCAACTTCCACGTCGCCGTAGACGTACATTTGGAACGTCCCTGAGTCGGTCATGACGGGACCAGCCCAATCGATGACCTTGTGCACACCCTCGGACAAGGCTTGCTCGCGCAAGTGGTCGTGCTTGTGGATGACGTAGGAGTTGGTAATCACCATCTCGCAACCAAACAGATCCCGCATCTCGCGAGCGGATACCAATTCGATGTTCGGGTTGATGACTGGGAGTAGTGTAGGCGTCGTTACGTCACCGTGGGTGGTGCGGAAGCGACCGAGGCGGCCCGCTGCGGCGCGGTCCATGATCGTGAAGGACAACGGGTGGCGCCACAATGGCGTCAGATAAGAGGCCAGGGGTCCGAGGGCGCTGTGCCGCCTTGGCTTGGGCCACCCGCTTGGGGGCTGCGATTAACGGGCCACAGTGGCTGCCCGGTCGTGCTTAATCCGACACGACTCCAGCCAGCATCGTTACCCCACCCGTGGCAAAGTTGGGCAAGTCGTTCACTGCCGCCTGCCCTTCCTGTGATGCAAGGGCGGCGTGGGCTTGTTCCTCGTTGGGGAAGTACAACTCTGCCATGCGGTGATACTCCGGTTTGCTGCCATCGGGTCCGGGGCCAAACTGCGTCAACTCGAGGCGGTCAACGCCGGGCATCTTGGATGCAATCGGCATGTGCGTCTGGGCGTAGTACGTCTCGAATGCATCCGTATTTTCAGGGTGGCCATACAGCAGGGTTAGTTTGATCATTGTTTTTCCACGGCCTCTGTCCAGACCTAGGTGGATGAGGCTTCGTCCCGTTAAGTAATGTCGCCGCCGGAACTACGGTCCTCACCTGTGCTGGTCACTCCTGCGTGGCGATGGTCATCGCCCTGGTGTTGCGGATGAGGCATTGCTGTCTGGCGGCTAGATGCCGTTTTGGTGGCCGGCAGGTACACACCGGTATCCATCGGGCACGCCGCAGCCTGGGTAGTCGCCCACGGCCACCGTGGGGACTACAGGCAGATTCAGCGTTGCCGCATGAACCGTGTTGATGGACGGCGCACTGACGGGCCCGTGGCCCCATCGGCCGTCGTTGGCGGGGGGTGTGTGGATTTGCACTTGGAGTTCGTGGCCGGCCCGGAACGTGTGGGCCAGGGGGAAGATGTCGATGAGGTAATTGACGGGCTCCCCCGGGGTCACCATGTTGGTCGCGGTCGCGGTCGAGTGCGTGTACGATGGTCGGATGTTGACTTCTATGCCGTCAATCTCCTGGTACCAAGAGCGCTGGGTGTCGATGTTGCGGTGGCTTGCCTTGAGCATGCCCTTCTGGAGGTAGGTGGTGTCGCCGTTGGGGGCCACGTCGGCGATGGTGACGAACCACTCCGTGTCGGTACCCGAGGTGCTGGCTGTAAGGTCCAACGTGATTGGACCCATGATTGTGAGGTCGTCGTCCAACGTACCGCTACGGTATCGAAGCAGGTCCGGTCCACTTGGTTGCGTGAATTCGCTGCCTTCGTGGGCGCGGCCGCCGCCGCCG
>JBFJXU010000161.1:0-4795 GCA_041622975.1 Thermoplasmatota archaeon | reverse complement strand
CCGGCGACCAATGGGAGGGTGTTCCGGAGCCCAGCGTGGCCTGCACGTCATGGTGCGGCAACACGTTCACGCGCAGCGCTTCGGGAGCCGTGACCTTGCCCAACCCCGCCACGTCGGCCTCCACCTGGAACAGGCGCGCGCCGGCAAGGGCTGAGCCGGTGACGTCAACTTGCATGGAGACGTCGACGCTCTCGAACGCATCCAGACTCAGGCTGGTGACCCCGGCAGAAACGGCCACGCTGGCGTCCGCTGGATTGCTCGGCACCACCTGAATCGTGGCCGAAACAGGTTCATTGCGTTCATTGCGAAAATGTACGGGCACGTGTTGTTGCGACGCGACGGTGGCGTCGTGCGAAGCGCTTACCAACTCGATGCGCAGACTTCCTGCGGCAAGCACAGCAGGCGACGTGACGGCAACCGTGGCCTGGTCGCTGCCATCGGCGATGGTGACTCGGTCGGATTGGGCAGCCACTGTCACGTCGGCCGTGTCGCCCACGCGCGCATCCGACGGCGCCTGCAAAATGACCGCCACGTCCCGGCTAGGGCTGGCGGTTGTGGTATTGACCCGTTCCTGGGTCAAAGCAGCAACCCACGAGTCGGGTTCGACCGAAAGCACCTCCAGCCGCGCCCAATCGTCCACATCACCGATGTTGGTGACCGTGATGGGAATGACCACCTGTTGGCCCGGCGTCAGGTCCCCGGAGGGACTACCGGCCGTCAGCGAGAAGCCGTGGTAGTGGACGCTGCGTTGGACGTAGGCCGCGTTGTTGCTCTCGTCCGCATCCAGGTCATCTTCCGCTGAGGGTTGAATGCTCGCCTTGAAGTCAACCGGGTCCACGAGCCGGGTGCCATCCATGTGACGGCCCCCCCAGTGCGGATTGTCCACCGCAATGCGATTGGATTGGCCGGGGCCAACGGTGGTCTCGGCTTGATGAATGACTCCAGACCGGGGAGGCGAACTGCTGTCCACGTATTCGATGCGCAGGTCCCCAGTGGCCGGCGCGGCCCCGCGGTTCGTAATGAGCACGTCAATGGCGTTGTGATCTCCACCCCGCAGCACGGGAGCAACATTGAATTCCGTCAGTTCGAAGTCAACAACCCGCCCTGGTTCAACCTGCCCGCCCACCATGACGGTGGGGGCGACAAGCAGGAGAATGAAGGCCCAGGCCACCCGACAGCGCCGACACATCGCGGCCTATGCCGCAGAAGTTGGCATTAACATTTGCTCCCTCAAACAGGGACGGTTCGCGCAGGAGGACTGTTCCCCGCTCGACCAAAAAATGGCTGCTCAACGGTGCAAATGATGACCCGACGAAACGTTCCGTCAGGTCCTACCATGTCCACGATTCGCGTTCGAACCGCTGCCCTGTCATGCCTGCTACTGTCCGCCCTTCTGGTGCAAGGAATGCCCTTGCCCGGCGAAACCATCGATCCATGGTTTGACGCTGCCAGTGACCGCAACGCGTTGCTGGACAATCTTCAGCGCAACACCCACAAGGTTCCCATTGAGTTCCATGACCGGTTGCAATATGCGCTGCCCGACGGCCTGCTTCGGGTGATGGTCGCCTTGACCGACCGTGCGCCGGAAACCGATGCATTTGCCGAATCCAACAGCCAGCGCATCCACTGGTACGACCCCATGCCCTCGTACGCCGCCGACATCACGCCGGACCAATTGCATGCATTGCTCATCGATGAACGCGTCGTGTTTGTCGAGCCGGACTTCCCATTGGTTCACTTCGTGGCCGACGGTGTCGTGGACATCAACGCCCGTGGCACGTACAACCCATCCACGTCGTCGTCCAGTGGGACCGGCGTTTGGTACTTTGACACCAACGCGGGAACCCTCCAAGACGATGGCGTCGGAAGCACCGTGACGGGAAGCAGCACCACCATTGCGTACATTGACAGCGGCATCGACCGCACCCACCGCGACTTCGGCGGCTGGAACTGCGCCGTGCCAAGCGACCCGTACACGGTGTGCAACAGCCGCATCAAGGCCTCCACCGCCATTGACCAAGTGTTCAACCTTCCCGGTGTCATCGGCGATGACCTGCCCACCACGGAAGCGGCCAGCGGCCACGGCACCCACGTGGCCGGCACCGGCAGCGGCAACGGCTACTACGCCCGCATGCAAGGAGCCAAGTCCAGTGGCTACGGCGGCGACGGCTACCCCATCGGCGTTGCGCCCGAATCGGGCATCGTCTCCGTCAAGACCGGCGACAGTCAATCGGCAGCTCTCGCGACGGAAGCCCTGCGCTGGACGTACCTCCACCGCAACGTGTACAACATCAACGTCGCCAGCAACTCCTGGGGCTGCGATGGCGGTTGCAATTACAACCCCACCTCGGCCACCACGGGGTGGATCAAGACCCTCTACGACAACGATATCGTCGTCGTCTTCGCCGCAGGCAACAACGGAGGCAGCGGATCAGGCGCCCAATATTCCGGGTATGCCCAGACCCCTTGGGCACTGGGTGTGGCGGCCTACAACGACGCCAACCAGAACCTGGCCAGCTTCTCCAGCCGCGGGTCCAGTTCCACCAGCAACAGCTTGCCCACGGTCTCTTCATGGGACCCCGACACGGAAAACGCGAACCAGGCCCGTCGCCCCGATGTGTCAGCGCCTGGCGTGAACATCTTTGCTGCCCGAACCCTCACGGGCGGCACGTCGTCGTTGATGCCACGCATCAACCCCATGGACGTGGGCGGCCCGAACGCGGGCTACGCGGGCTATGTTTCCATGAGCGGAACCAGCATGGCCACGCCCCATGTGGCGGGCGCCGCGGCCTTGCTTTTCGATGCGTGCCCCGGCTCCAGCGCCCTTGATGTCATGCGCGCTTTGCTGGCAACGGCGGACAGTTTGGGTTACCAACCTTACGCCGAGGGTTACGGCAAAATCGACGTCCGCGGGGCCGTGGATTACCTATGTTGAGGGCCATGACACCGCGCGGTCGCGCCGTGTTTCTGCATCCTCGAACCCATGTGCCAAACTCGCCCACAATTGGGTCTTTACCAGCCCTCAATGGGCGCTGGCCTTCGGGCAACTAAGGTGAAAAAATGCAAAAGACAAGTTTTGTCATCGGCGCCGCAGCAATGTTGGTGGCCATGACGCTGCCATCATCTGCTTACCACGTGGATGGTACTGGCACCAATGGATACCTGTACGAATGGGAAATCCCCGACGATTTCCTGATTCTGTGTGAACACCCCACCGGGGCGATCGTGACGTTCTTCCCGAACGGGGACCCGGCCAACTCCGGCGTCACGCCCTTTGAAGTGGGCACCGGAACGCCCCGCAGCGGCCAGGGTGGCCTCTGCTACATGGCGCCGGGCTACGACAGCTCGGTCACGGGCGGCAACAACGACGTTCGCTCCAACGGCAAGCTGCCCGACGGCAGCGCGGCCAGCGGCAACGGCGTTCCCGCCGGCGGCGCCAGCGAGCCCGACTACGACACGTGGATCGCCCTTGACATGTGCCAATACGGCACCAACGGCGAGGACTTCAACTGCGACACGACGGACAACGCCGTGGCCTGGACCTCCCAATCGGACCTGGCCTCGTGCGACATCCCCGTGGGCAGTCACTTGGTCTACCGCGAAATTCACGCCTACTGGCTGGATGACGGTTACGTCAACGGCTTCGTGGACGCCACGACCCTGGCCACCGGCGTTGAAGCCGGCAGCTACGCGCTCGAAGACACGGGTGTCACCGCTCCGACCGTTGGTCCGAGCTGCGACGAACCGTACCCGCACTTCATCGTCTCCGGTGACTTGTCGCACAACAGCCACACATACGTCTAGGTGATTCAAATGAACAACAAACTACTGACAATTGGCGTTGCTCTGATGACTGCTGCGCTCATGATGCCTGCCGACGCTCACCACATCAATGGTGACCCAACACCCAACGGAGCGACGTCCCACAACTGGCTCCTGCCCGAAGGACAAGAGGGCTTGATTCTCTGTGAGGACGACGAAACCCCCGCCGACCCCGCGTTGCCCATGATTCCGGCCAACGAAGGAATCGGTGGATTGTGCAGCATGTCCGTCGGCCACGGCGGCAGCCACTCCGACGGCAAACTGCCAGGCGATGGAGCCTCCGCTGAGGATGGCACCACCTTCAACGGCACGCCCGACTCGGACAGCGTCATTGAAATCACCATGACCGGCAGCGACAACCCCGCTGACCTCGACCAGGCCAACATCGCCGTTGGTTGGACCGCTGGCGTCGGCGTCGCGTTCTGTGAAGTCGAACCCGGAGACTCGTTCCGGGCCAGTGAAATCTTCGTGTACTGGGCCAACGGCGGCCACGTGGACGGCTTCGTCAACACCACGGCCCTCGCCGACCTTGTGGTGGGCGGCGGCTACGATGCCAGCCGCGACACGAGTGCTGTTGGCACGTACTCCTGCGATGGGGCCACCTCGTACCCCATCAAGGACGACGCATAGTCAACCACCACCATCCCTTTTCCTCTTCTTCCACTCCCAACCCCTTCCATTCACCCGCACCCCATTCCATGAATCGCACCCTTCTCTTCGCAATGCTACTCGCCGTCCCGTTGCTGGCACCGCCCAGCGCGGCCGACGCGGACTGGACCATTTCCGACGACCTCACCATCCAAGAGGACATGGTGATTGAGGGCAGCGTCTTCATCACGAATGGTGCGACCGTGACCCTCGCCGGTGCCACGCTTCGCGTCGGCGACCATCTGCATGTGGATTCCCAATCCACCTTCGTGATGGAACCGCGCAACAACCGACCGGCCGCATTGCTGCCCGCGACCGATGCCGG
>JBFJXU010000160.1:0-4837 GCA_041622975.1 Thermoplasmatota archaeon | reverse complement strand
GTCGAGCGCCGACTCCACGGGCACGCGGTTTCGGCGCGGCCATTGGAGAGGATCACGCAGCGGGCGCGTAGCCACCATGAGGAGAGCAGGGTAAAGCAGGCTGGCCCAGTTGGCGAGGGCGACTGTGGTGCTGGTGCCACCGACTGCTTCGGCTCCGAAGAGGGGTAGCCACGCGTCCACGAAGATGAGAATAGCACTGATGGAGGTTAAACCAAGGACGATGAAGGTTTGATCGGTCTTAGCAGCCACCGGCCCTTCTCCGTGGACCCGGGTGACTTCCTTGGCGCGCCACGCCAGTAAGGCCATGCCCAAGAGATTGGCCGTGGCAAACAACGCAAGGCCCACGTTTTCCAGGGCGGTAAAGATCTGGGCGAAGATAATGAGGCCCACCAGTAGCACCACAAAGTAGAGGGGACGTTCAATGAAGAACTCCAGGCGATTGCGGCTGGCATCTGCCTTCAGGCCGCCAAAAGCAACAAGGGCGATGAAGGAACCGAGGGAGAGCAGCGTGATCGCCACGAGGGCCGGGTTGCCGCCACCGGCAATCAACATGAGGCCGCCACCGGGCCAGTAGAGTGCCCAGGCCCATAGACTGAAACGCATGGCAGTTCGAAAACGAAGTATGGAGGCGTCCATCACGGGGCGTTCGGCCAGCGTGACTACAAGCGTTTTGGTCACCTGGCTTGATTTATGCCTGCCTTGAGCATTATGCCCGGGTTAGTTCCACTTCGAGGGCTTCGGGGTCGGATTCCTGCATGACGCGACTGCGCTGACCAGGCTGTAAGTCCTTGATTTTGCGTACAGGAACCCCACCGTAGACGGCGTTGGCATCCAATTTGGCCCCCTTGGGCACCAGGCTCATGGCACCCACATGGCAATTGTCGCCCAGCGTGGCACCCGGGAACACAGTCGTGTACTGCCCGACTGTGCAGCCTTTGCCGATGCGTATTTTTTCCCGGACCAGGTTGCCCTTCTCCCCCACGTGCCCAATAATCGCGGCGTCCCCACCGATGACTGTGTTGTCACCAATTTCCAGCATGTCGTGGTCATACACTGTGTTGCTGTTGACGATGACGTTGCGTCCAATCTTGGCACCCATGGCCCGTAGGAAGAGGACGTACAAGGCGCTGGAGCGCCAGAACTTGCCAAACAGCGTCTGCCAGGCTAGGATGAGGCCGTTGTAATTGTACCAATTCCAGACCTTGAACGAACGAATTGGAACTGTACCTTCGCCGCTGGCCGCTCCCATGGCGCGGCGGAGGACGGGCAGCAAGAACATCAGGGTCAAGCCGGTGATGAAGTACGCTAGGGCCGTGAAGAACGTGGCCTGGAATACGAACAACGCATCTGGAAGGACCCATGCACCCCACATGCGAGTGGTCCACGCCCATCGCGCCAGCATGACGCCCGGAAATGCTGCCGCGGCGATGACGAGGCTCAGCGTCACGAATGAGTACACCCACAGAATGCGCGCGACGATGCGTACGGCCTTGCCCATGCGGGTCACACGGGCCATCGGCATTTGACGCACGCGGTCGGTCGCCTGCACCGGCAGTGGGGCAGAGGCGACCCGGCAACTTCAAGCCTGATTCATGGGAATCATCCTGCATGCGACCGCGCGCCATGTTGGCGGCAGCCCTCGTCACCGGAGGCCTTGCAGTCTTGACTGTAGGCCTCGACGTGGTTTGGGGCACGACGGCCACCCTTGAGGGATTCACAGAAGAAGGCAATTGGGTCGTGGTCGCCACCACCGACCCCGAGGCCTGGCGCTACGAGCGATTCGGCACCTGCGTGACCGATTACCGACTGGTTATCTCCAATGATCGCCCCTTCGCCAAATCACTCGACGTCCTCGTGATGAGTGACGAGGAAGGTCATACACAGACAACTCTGTACGACCATGCGGTCGAAGTCCCCGCATTTGGCGAAGTGACCATCGACCTTGATACGCCCGCTCCCTGGACGGTCGACAACCAGACAGTGTACCCCCATGTCTGGGCGAACGTTGACGATATGCATCTTGGCTCCAGTCCTTGCCATTACTACATGAAGCCGGGGGCACCCGCATGAAGGACGAAACCATCCAAGGGGCGTTGACGTTCCTTGGCTTTGCCATCAGCGTCCTCGCGGTGTTCTACTTCGCTGTGGAGTACATTCCCCAGGTGGGCGAGTACACCCAGTTGGCCGCCTTGATTCTCATGGCCATGTGCTTCGGCTTCCTCGGCGGCTACCTAAAGGCAACCAGCATCGGTGGCCCGTTCTTCGAGCGCCTCGCCTGGTTGCACCCCCCGGGCGTCATGGTACTCCTTGCTCTGATCAGCGGCATCACGGCCGAGATCGTTTTCCTGGGTTTGGATGACCTATCTCGCCCGATTAAGATCCTGGCAAGCCTACTCTTGGGTATTGGCATCGTTGTGGTCGTCGCCATGCGCCGCAAGTAGGCTACGTGCGCGTGACGTCCACGATGACGGCGCGGTGATCGCTAGCCTCCGGCCCACCTGCAACCCGTGACTCGCCGGGTGTCCAGCCCCGCAGCCAAATGTGGTCAATGCGGCGATCGGGAGCGGTGGCGGGATACGTCGGATGCCCGCCCGGCGAGGCGTCCGAAAACCGCGCGGCGAGTGCGTCATACACGGGCGCGTCGGGCCGCGTATTCCAGTCACCTAGCAGGATCCAATCTTCGTCCGTATCCGTCAGGGCGAGGATGGCTTGCGCTTGGGCCATGCGCTCTTCCGCGAGATCCTCGATGCCGAAGTGTGTGACGAGGACCTGAATGGGACCCGACGGGTGGGCCACAGTGGCAACCAGGGCGTGCCGAGGTGTGCCGGATGGCAGGTCATGGATGGAAACGTCGTGGATGGGCCACCGAGCAAGTAGCGCCACGCCGTAACCCTGGACGTGCCCTGCGGGGCCCGCAACGTGGTGCAAATCGAGGCGATGCGCGATATTGGCCGGGATGTCCACCTGTCCGTTGGTGACGCGGTCGCCCGCCGTCTCCTGAAGCCCCACGATGTGGACGCCTTCCAAGACCCTGGCGGCGGCGGGGACTCCGTAGTCGCCGTTTTCACCGAACCCCTGGTGGACGTTGTAGGTCGCCACGTTGACGGTGAGCGACGCATCAACACCATTGCCAACTGGGGGCAGACCGTGCACGAGGGTGGCCACCACGGCCACGATTGCCCATAGGCTTGCCTGCTTCATGCGTCCCTCCTATAGTGCGCCAAGGGGACGAGCACGAGCAATGCGAACAACCATGTGGCCCCGTGGCCACGCGTCAGGAATTCGGGGATTGGAATGAACGCCCAGTTGCCTGCGGCCACATGCATGAAGAGGAACGCCACGGCAGCGGCTTGCATGGCGACTAGGCGCCCAGGAGTTACACGGGCGACGGCCAACGAGACCCCCGCGGCGTGGGCGGCGGCGACGTTAAGATAGGGTGCAACGCCCCACCACAGGACGTCGGCCCAGGCGACGGTCCACACCAATGCAGCCCACCGTCGGGGCACCCAGGGAATCCGCATGCCAACCATGAGTCCGGCCACGATTGCGAGGGTGACGACCAGCACCTCCTTGGACTGCCATGCCGCCACCGCCACCGGCGACGAGGCAAACCACGCAGCACCGGCAAGGTATGCCCATGGCATGACATTCGCGTCAGTCACTGCATCGGTCCCGCCAGTCGTTGTCCGCCACAGGAGCATGAGGACCGCCGCCACGAGTGCCAGGCGGCCCACCGTCGTTTCTTGTAGCGGGGCGCCGTCGACGACCGCACGGGCAGCCACTTCGAGGAGCACGCCAGTCGCCATGGCTCGTGGCGTAACATCCAGGTGTCGCCACAGTGGCACGGAGGCCGCAAGTGCCAACGGCGCGGTCCAGGCTGCAATGTTTGGCCCGAGGAACGTGAATGGGACCAGGGCGGCCAGCAGCCACGCCCACAACGATGTGCGCGCCCGCACAAGGAGCAGGGGCGCAGAAATGAGCAGGACAATGAGTCCAGCCGTGGCATTGGGTCCGGCAACGTCGAAGTTGAGGAAGAAAACAGCGGTAATCGCCCGGTCCAGGAGCGCCAGTACCAGGAACGTCAGGATGGCGGCCCGCATGAGGACCTATCAAGTGGGCGGCTTGAAAGGGTGCCTACGTTGACCCCGCGGTTACCGGCGTGAACGGGCGGCCTGGGGCGACGAAGAAGCTGCTGCACGTCAAGGTCCGTTCAATGCCCGGGACGGTCCGGATATCATCCAGCACCATGTCCCCCAAGGCCTCCGCGCTAGCGGCCCTGACCCTGATAATGAGGTCCCACTCGCCACTGGCAACGTGGACTTCCTCGACGCCAGGGACTTGAGCCAGCCGCTTGGCTACGTCGCGCTGGGCAACGCCGGGGTCTGGCGTGAATCGTGCTAGGATGTGTGCGGATACTGGACGGCCCAGGGCCACGTGGTCCAGGACGGGACGGAAGCCCTGGATGACCCCTCGTTCTTGCAGTCGCTTGAGTCTCTCCTGGGCAGTGGACCGAGGCACCCCCAACCGGTTGGCCAGGGTTGTGATGTGCATACGCCCATCGCGTTGCAGTTCCCGAATCATTCGGCCATCCAATTCGTCCATGTTCGTCAATATGCCGGAGTTAAGCCTTAGACGTTGCTGTTTTGGAGCAGATTACCGGATTTCGCCGGTGAAGGGTTAAGGTGGCAACGCGTTACGTAGGGACATGGACGAACGCGCCACCCGAGACACTCGCACTCAACCCATGCTCACCACCACGTCCGCCGCGGCGGTGCCCGAATGGCACCGCCTCGGCACCCAACGTGCCCAGGCAGTGCTGCGCATCCAGCATGGCGTC
>JBFJXU010000159.1:0-4840 GCA_041622975.1 Thermoplasmatota archaeon | reverse complement strand
GAAGCGTCGTAGGACTCCCGTAGAAGACGGGTTTGATCGGAGGGGGGTGTACGCACCGAGGCAACGAGGTGTTCAGCCCGCCCTTACGAAACGTCCATGCCTACACGACTGAATTTCACCAACTATTTCCTTTTCTATGCTTCTTTAGGACTGCGTTTGCATGTCATATGGGGTCTATACCCCACTTCACACTCGAAGTGGTGGGGCGGCCATAGTGACCTGGTTCACCCGTTCTCGTTCCGAACACGGAAGTTAAGCAGGTCCACGTTGCGTGTTGTACTGTTGTGCGAGAGCCAACGGGAAAGCGCATCGCTGCCCACCATTTCCCTTTCCTTTCCGGACTGCGTTCGGAGTTACCCCTTTTTCTTTTCTTATCCCCATTTGCGCCGGTCGAGCCCGAGGGGCTCCCGAGGAATTTGGATGGCCCTGAACCGGTTTTGTCCTCATGGAAATCTGCGCGCTGCGTGCCCGGAGTGCAGGAATGCTTCTTTGGTGGCCGCCGATGCGCGTGTTGCTGAGAACCGGGCCCGTGGCGAGATTCACCGGCAATCCATGCGCGAAGAACCATCGCTTCACTACCCGTGGCAGCGAGATGCATTCGCGGCGTGGTTGGATGGCGGGCGGGCCGGACTGGTCGCGCTGAGCCCCGGCTTGCCTATGGGCGATTTGCCCTACGCGGTCGTGCATCACATGTTGTCGATGGGTGGCGACGGCAATGCATTGCTTGTCACGTCCCCCGAAGAGCGAGATAGCGTGATTGCGACGCTTGGTGAGCGCTTTGGGCTAGAAGCCCAGACGCTCTTGGACCATCACTTCATGGAGCCACGCGATGATGGCATCATCTTGGTGGCTGACGTGCAGGAATTGTCCACCGTTGACCTTTCCACTTGGGGGCGATTCGCCACTAATGGTGCCCTGATTCTGCTGGATGCCGACTCGGTGGTTCCTGCCTTGGGGCATGTCTTGAAGGAAGCTCCATTCTCGCAGCGGTTGTGCATCAGTCGGCAACCCTCTGCCATTGACCTCCTGTCGAGCCAGGCCTGGTCCGCAGCGTATGGCCCTCTGCTGTACCGGTACACTGAGGCGCAGGCCCGGGACCTGGGGGTGCTGCCTCGCATCAAGTATCGGCTGCGAGTGGCCATGCTCAAGCCGGAGCCGCGGGACGGGGGGCGGGAAGGCCCGTGGGAAGACACGGATATTCCGCTTCACTTGCCGGCTATGGAAGCCGGGGTGTTTGCCCGCGGGCGTGCCCGCGACGCGGCTA
Organism: Thermoplasmatota archaeon; assembly: GCA_041622975.1. Taxonomy (GTDB): domain Archaea; phylum Thermoplasmatota; class E2; order JACPAO01; family JAHFTW01; genus JBFJXH01. The sequence continues at coordinate 3,576 of JBFJXU010000159.1, read as the reverse complement.
TTCAGGGTTGCAAGGAAACCGATGGCCTCGTGGTAATCCATCAAGGGGTTCCGATTCCTGGTGCTGCGGCGACCATCACTTTGGATCAATTGCCCAGTGAATACAAGGACCCCCCTAGTGGGTGGTTCTTGGCTGATCCAGTGGCGGATAGCAAGGCCGTCATGAAGGTCGCCACGACGGCGTGGAAGACCCTGGGCGAGGCGGGGCTTATTGAGGACGCCGTTGTACTTCCTGTGGCGGCTGACCTGTGCCGAATTCCACCGTGGCAAGACCGCTGGCGGCAAACGGCCGTGCAATTGGACCGGGTTGCCACGGGCTTGCTTTTGTCGCAGGACCCCGATGCGGCCATGGACGCGGACGACCTGGAGGTCTTGGTGGGCGCCGCGCTGGCTCTACGTGGTATTCCCGCTGAGGAACTCTACAATCTTACGCCGGTGGTGGCCGAGGCGGCGCGTCTGGCGCATGACGGCGGGAATGTGGAAGCCGCGCAGGTCACCAAGGCGGGGCGTTCCCAGGGTGGCTTGGCGGCTGCACTGCTTGTGGCCGCCGAAGGTGGCCCGGCCAGCCTGCTTCGCCTGGCGCACCCCCGTATTACGCCCATAGTCCCTGACCTCCCGAACCCGGTGCTCATGGATGCCCGGCGTCACGCCTGGCGTGGCCGTGCGTTTGCTGCGCTGGCCAATGCGGCGGCACGCGGCGACGTTGCCACCATGTGGGGGCGCTACCCTGAACTTCGCTTCATTTTCCCGTCCAGCCACCTCTTGGAGGTGGCCACCAATTACTGCAAGCGACACCGCTTGAAGGGGCCATTGGATGATCACGAAGTCCAGTCCGTCATGGACGTCACCAAGGTCAAGACGACGGGGCGCGCCAAAGCGCAAGGCGTCTTGCAGGAATGGGCCGACGCATTGGGCGTAGCGGAGGAGCATGAGCGGGCCTACCTCGCTGACATGCACCGCCGTCAACCCGAGCGTGAGCGCCGCCGGGAGGGCATGGCCCTTCCGGGACTGCATGTTCTCAACAAGAACCCCAGCAACCTGAGCCTGGAGAACCGACGCGGCCGCATGCCGGCCACGAATATCGCCCCTGGCTCCGAGGTGGCCATCGTCGAGGCAGGCAAGCGAGATGAATTAGGCCGTGGCATTGTCACCCGCCTGTCGGGTCGCCACATCACCATTGACTTCCCCGCCGGACTGCCCCGGCACCTGCCTAATCAAATCACGGTCAACCTGGTATTCGATGCCACGGTGTTCGAGGCATATCATTCGGCGATTCTCGGCGCGGTGCGCGCCGCCAAGACCCGCGAAGGAAGTGACGATGGCCCAGATGGCCTGCTCCGCGCTTGCCTTCTCGGGGAAACCAAGCCACCGCGAGCGGCTCGCCAGCGCTTTGCCATTCCTGCCTTGACGGAGAGCCAGAATGAAGCGGTCGAAGCGGTGTTATCGGGGGGCCGCGCCACGTTGGTGCATGGGCCGCCGGGCACGGGTAAGACTCACACCTTGACGCACCTTGCTGTCGCCTTGACCAAGGCGGGGCACTCCGTACTCGTCACGGCCGATAGCAACGCTGCCGTGGACAACATGGTGGTTGGCCTGCGACGTGCTGGCGCCCCCGTTGTCCGTGTGGGCCATGCACCCAACATCCGCGACCCGCAGGCGCTCAATGCCCGCATTGACCCCAACGATGCGCCCCGGTTCGTGCGGTGGGCGGCCGAGCAAGGTGTCGTGGTAGCTACGACCAACTACGGTGCATACCGGTACATCGATCAGCGTGGCTCCTCGAACCCCTTCATCTTCGATTACGTCATCCATGATGAGGCGGGGCAATCCACAGCGCCATCGAGCCTGGCCGCCGTCATGCGTGGGCGCCGGCTGGTGCTCGCAGGCGACCCGCTCCAGTTGCCACCAACGGTCGTGAGCATGGACGCCAAGGATGCCGGCTTGGACGTCACACTGTTCGAACGCATAGAGGATCTCACCGGCAGCGACCGCACCCGCATGCTTCGAACGCAGTTCCGCATGCGCGATGAGATTGCCGCCTTCAGCAACGCTCGCTACTATGAAGGGCGCATTGAAACTTGGCAGGACGCCGCTGAGCAGGAGACATTGGACCTGCCGGTCATGGCCTTCCGACATGTAACTGGTAGGGAAAATCCGCGCCAAAAGAACGGCTCCATCAGCAACGACTACGAAGTCAATTGCATCGAAGCAATCCTCAACGAAGTCCGCGACGACATTCGTTCTAAGGGCTGGACGGTCGCGGTCCTGACTCCGTACCAAGCGCAGCGTGAAGCCATTCGACGCCGCATCCCCGACGTGGAGGTTTCCACTGTGGACGGCGCACAGGGTCGCGAGTGGGACGTGGTCCTGTACTCGTCCGTGCGTAGCAACCCCCGGCACCGTCTCGGTTTCCTGAGCGACGAGCGCCGCCTGAACGTGGCCGTCACCCGGGCTAGGCGGAACTTCGTCCTGGTAGGCGACGAGCGGACCCTACGTGACCATCCGGGCATGAAGCAGTTACTTGGCCTGGCCACCAAGATTCACATTTCGTACGGTGAGGCGGCGCCTCGGCCGAGCGAAGAGAAGAAACACAAGGGTGGCGGTAAGCAGAGCCGGCGGCGCGGCAAGCGTGGCGGCCCCCGCGGCACCAACGACGGAGGTCCCAGCCACGCCAATCAGCAGGGCCAAGCCGGGCAAAGTGGAGGCGGCGGGCGGACCGAAGGTGACGAGAAACCCAAGGGCCGCGGGCGCAGGCGTCGCCGTGGTAAATCCCGCGACCAGGATTCACCTGACGGTGACGTGTCCTCTGACACGGATCAATCGCGTGAGGCCCCCGAACAACCGGCACGTAAGGCCAAGGCCAATGCTACGAAGGTCGACGCGCCGGCCAATGGAGAATCTGGCTCGGCGAAGCCCACTAAGGATGACAAAGGCAAGACGAAGTCTTCCCCTAAATCAAAGCCCTCTGGCGGTGGCGGCGACGCGGGTCGCTGCACGGCCACGACCAAAGCAGGCAGCCAGTGTCGCCTCAAAGCAAAGGCGAATGGGCGCTGCGGTAGGCATCAAGCCTGACGCCGCCGACGCTCCCGTTGAATGGTACGCCAAGCGGTCCATGCAATGAGAGCCACACTGGGTACGGCGGCAAAGTAGCCAAGCATGAGGCTCTGGCTCTCCTCGGCCCAGTACCTGGTACGCACATCAATGGACGCCGAGCCGTTGGGTGCGGTATCATTGTAGTAATTGTCCGTGTTATCGAACACCATGGCGTACCGGGTCTGCCCATCGCCAATGACCGTGAACAAGTGCTCGCCCTCAAGCGCCAAGACGCGCCATTGCTTATGGTCATTGAAGGGTCGGCTGAGATTCAAGACGCCACCTTGCGTGAGGCTGGCAGCCCATTCTTGGTCCATGAGGTACAGATCGACCGTTCCCCGGTGCACAGTGACCGTGACTAGGATTGGCCCACCTTCAATGCCTGGCTCAAGGAAATCGGTGCGTACTTCGCCCGGCGCGATGTTGAAGGTGGGGGTCTTACCTTCGAGGGCTCGCACTTCCTCGGAGGAATAGTACACGCCCG
>JBFJXU010000158.1:0-4844 GCA_041622975.1 Thermoplasmatota archaeon | reverse complement strand
GGTCCACTTCGATGCAGCCGCACCCATGGCCGTGCTCAACCATCCAGGCCTGAAGGCGCACCTCTGCATCCGTGATGGCTACGCCGTCCATGGTGACGCGCACTTGCACCTCGGTTTCGCCCACTGCGGTCGTGTCGCCAGGGGACAGCACCTCAAGCGTCAAAGCGCCCGGGCCTGGCATGACGCGGCCTTCCTCCCCGTCGTTGTGGTTGCCGTGGCCTCCGTGGTCATCATCTTGGGATTCGAGCGGCGCGGTGCCGGCACAGCCAGCAAGCAGGGCAACGAGCAGGATGCTCCATCGCATGTTCAAGAATTGACCAATTGCGGGTCTTGATAATGTTGTCTAAACCGTGAAGTTGCCCGCAATGGTGTCCTGGTAGACCGACGCCGTTTGCAGCACAATCTGCCAGGTGTAGTTGCCACCTGCTTGGATTGTGATGCCTTCAGTCTGCCACCAACCGCCGCCTGTCGGGCGCAAGACGGACGACTGTCGGGACCCCTCGTCCTGCGACGGAAACCAGCGCAGGACGGCACAGGAATCGCGGCCACACGTATTGTTCTCCACGGGGTCGCCTTCGTCGTCAAGAATCTGCAGGCGCGTGGAAACCACCGCACCGGGCGTCGGGGTCGGCGTCAACCACCCATGCGCTCGGTGGACATCGCCCTCGCCGAATACGTGCAAGCCTTCGTCTTGTCCTGGCGGTGGTTCGACTGCTAACGGGGTCACGGGTGACGACGACAGCAGCAAGCCTGCGATCACCATGACGGCCACGCCCGCGCCCGCCTCCACTCCGACGGTCCGCCGCCAGTAGCCTTGGCCTGCTTGATTCCTGGAAATCCGATTCCGCGCCGCCAGCACCGCCATGGCAACCACGAGGAACAACTTGGTCCACAGGGACCATCCCCACAATCCCTCGGGTAGGGCCATGCCAATCGAGGCCCACGCCATGAACCCGGTAAGCAATCCGACGCCCAGACACCATGACGCCATGCGGCCAAAGCGCCTAGCCGTTTCAGGGGAGGTCTCGGCGAGCGTCAATTGCACGAGGCCACCCGCCCAAGCAGACACCACGACCACGTGCAGCCATTCGTTGAAAAAGAGCAAACCAACCCCTTGCGTCGCATGCCCCATGGCCGCCCAAGGCGCGGCAGCCACAATCCAACCAACGGGGTGGGCGAGGGGTGCCAATGCGGCGATGATGCGTGTGAGGTGAAGTGGGTCGCTTGCTACAATCTGCCAGCCAAGCCCAGTGGCTAGGCCCGAGGAAACAGCAATGGAGGCACCACCGAATGCTAACGTCGCCGCTGCGGCTTTGGTCCAATTTCGAGGCTCGCCTACGAATCTTGCAAACGCCGCAGTACCGATGCCCAGTGCCAGGCCGACGTGGGCCAAGATTCGGCCAACAACGTGCAAGGGGCGCACATCCGCAGCCGTGGACCCCTCAGGGGCGGCGGCCTCACCCACGGCGAAGCCAATGCTCCCGGACACCGTGTGGCCGTCGCTGGCACTGTATGTCTGCCATTGGATGCGGTACGCTCCATCGGGCAAGTCTGGGGTTTCAAGTGTAATGCGAGGCGTTGCTGACCCCTCAATCCGCATTGCCTCACCCAATTGGGTATTGTCTAGGTCAATCACTCGGATGTAGGTGCCATCGCGATGAATTGGCCCCGAGAATTCGACCCAGACTTGGTCGGGCGCCGACGCCAGCACTTGGCCTTGGGTGGGAAACGATTGCAGTGGAACCGAGTGGGCACTAGCGGGCAAGCCGACGGCCAGCAGGGTGGCCACGACCGTGATGAGGCCAAGCCACGCAACGTGGCGCGTTCCCGTCGGCAATACCAGACTCACCGACGCCGACCCGCTACAGCCAACAGACCCAGGAGAAGCAGTAACGGGCTCGCGCCCGGCGTCGAGTTGTCGGCGGACCCGCTGGAGCCACCGACCACGGTCACGGCCAGCATGTGGCTATCTTCTAGGCCTGCTGCATCTCGGACCGTCAACACCACTTCGTACCTGCCTGCTTCGCTGTAGGCGTGGCGGGGATTGCGCTCGGTGGTATTGGTGCCGTCGCCGAGGTCCCAGGCCCAGGAAACCACGGCAACGTTGTCTTGCGAGCGATCGAGGAATGTCACTTCCTGACCTACTTGTGGTGTTACCGGTCGGGTCAGGAAGTTCGCCACGGGCTTGACCAAGTCCTCGCCAGATTGTTCATCGTCCTGGCCAGGCGGCGGAGCCGGGTCACGGATTCGCAGCGTGACATGCGCGCTGCCCGTCAAGCCGTCATCGTCCGTGACGTCCAGCCGGATGACATGGTCGCCCCGGGGCAACGCGTACGAAATCTGTTGTTCCTCGAAGGTCTTGGCATCAATGCGCCACTTCCATGACTCGATGGAGCCGTCGTCGTCCGCAAAGCCCGTGAGTACGAACGTTTCGTTGGTCGTGGGCGCCGCCGGTTCGACGCGAATGGAGGGGATGGGGCTCTTAGTATCCGACAGGACTAGGATGGTGCGTGTTACTGTGTCTACGAGTTCACCGTCGCTCACCGAGAGCGTCACTTGCTTCTCACCACCGGTCTCGTACGTGTGGCTTACCACCATTCCCGTAGCGGTCTCGCCGTCGCCGAAGTTCCAGTCATACTGCAGCGGGTCATCATCTGGGTCGCTAGTGGCCGATGCGTTCAACGTGAGGGTTAGCCCGACGGATTGCCCCGAAAAGGCCGCCGTCGGGGCCCCGTTTGGAGGCTCCGCCACTTGCATCTGGCGGGTGGCCGTTGCGGAGAGTCCATGTTCGTCCGTCACGGTGAACCTGACGGTGTATGTGCCAGGTTCAAACCTGTGCCTTGGGTTGAGTGTCGTGGCGTTGGAGCCGTCGCCGAAGTTCCAGAAATAGGTCAAGTCGTCGCCATCAGGGTCGCTGGCGTCCCCGAAGAATTCCACGTTGTGGCGGCTGTGGATGGCGCTTGGGCTGAAGCTGAAAGCGGCCGTGGGGGCACGATTGTAGCCTGTAATCGTGTATGAGCCTGCATTGTAGTATGTCTCACCCTCCACGTAGGTGTCTGGGGAGGCACAACTGGAGGGTGCCGGCATGGCGTCCTGTGCTTGGCTTGATCGAACATACCCCTGCACGAAGAAATTGGTCAGAGTTTCGCCACCCGCGTAGCCAAGGTCTGCCAGGCGCAGGAATATGTCCACGTAGGCGCGGTCCAGGTCGCTTTGGTTGTTGGATCCCTCTTTGAGGTAGTTGACTGGCTTGCCGATTGACCAGATGAACTGGTCACTCGGGTCGGCGGTGAAAATCTGCTTGTGGGCAAGGTGCCCGAAGTCTGGGTTCGACTCGTTGCGTTGTGCGCGCACGACCACTGTTACTGGCCCGCCGGGGCCATCCCATTGAATGCGGTCTGTGATGTAGTCGGCGGGTGCCGTCGGGTTGAATCCGGAGTTCACGAACAGGCGCAAGACTAAGAAATGGTCCTGGGCCGCTGCACTCGTGTTTATTTCCTTAATGTCCAAAGCAATCAGGTCGTGGCCGTTCTGCTCCACGACATCCCCGCCTGGCTGGTCATCATTACAGTCATGCAGCATGCGGGTGAACCCACCTGCGGGCGATGGGGCAGGGTGCCCCGCCACAAAAACGGGGACGACTAGGAGCATGATTACTGCAAGGGGCAGTGTGGTCCGCACAATGCAATGACTCCTTGACAAACACTTAAGGCGTACGTCATAAGTGGTGTTTCATGGCCTGGGCGCTTGCCAAGTCTGCACTTGTCTTACTGGTTGCGGCTAGTGTGATGTTGCCCGTTGCAGCGCATGGTCCGGAGGCAGTTGTTCCAAAGGGCGACTGCTACGCGTACGCGGTGCCCTTGGACAACCACGTCGTCTTCTATCGGGAAAACGGCAAGGCACCCGGGCTGCAGACCGGGGGAGATGATGCGGATGACCGGATCACGCCCACACAGTACGCGACCTGCTAGTCGGCCACCGGAATTCAAGGCCCACCCCTTTTGATGGCCACGCTGGTCACGGCCCGTGGCCCACCCTTCTGAAATCGCCGCCACAGCCGTCGTGCTCGTGGTGGCAGCCATTGCCGTCGCTTTGACCATCATCGCCGTGCGCGCCCAGCGCCGCAGCGGCAACCCGCGCCTGCGCTTGGTAGCTACCGCCTTTGCTATGCTCGCTATCAAGGGACTCCTGGTGGCTGCCGCCCTCCAGTGGGGCTTCATCGGCCACGAGCACTTGGAACTGGTTTCCAGCCTGTTTGACTTGGCCGTCGTCGTCCTCCTGGCGCTTCCCCTACTCCGTTGACATGACCGACCCGATGCGCGACCGCATCCTGCAACTTGTCCAGGAGTACCCTGGCCTTCACCTGCGTGAAGTGGCTCGACAATTGGACACCAGCATCGCCCTGGTGGAATACCACATACCCGGCTTGGAAGAAGAAGGCCTCGTGGACAGGGTCGAAGCCGACGGCGTTCACCGGATTTACCCAGTGGGCGAGGTGGATGAGCGCCTTGCGGTGCTGCGCGACGCCAAGCGGCTGCACATCGCTCTACGGCTTCTCGATGGTGGCACCATGCGGCATATCGAGATTGCAAGGGCCACTGGGATGGGCAAGTCAACGGTCAGTTTCCACCTCCGCCGCATGGAGGATGCAGGGATTACGGCACGCACGGATGATGGCATCACGCTGGTTGACCCCCGGCGGATCCGGCGCCTCCTTGACCGCCACCAGCCGACCCCCGACCTCGTCGATCGGTTTACGGACCTCTGGGGCGACCTGTACGGTTGAGGGACCTGACGCAAACACTTACGTGTTCAGAAACTGACAAACAATCGATGATGCTAGC
>JBFJXU010000157.1:0-4898 GCA_041622975.1 Thermoplasmatota archaeon | reverse complement strand
CCGACTGGGGCTACGACGGCGTCGTGCTCGGCATGAGCATCTACACCGGCAACATCGACCTGGAAGCAGCGGTCAAGCGACACGAAGCGGAGGTCACCGCGTGAAGGCAAACCTGACCCGTGAAACCAAGGAAACCACAATCGCCGTGGAACTCCACCTCCGCGGCCAAGGCCAATACGATGTGGAGACCGACAACCGGTTCCTCACGCACATGATGGAGTCGCTCACCAAGTATGCAGGGTGGAACCTGAATTTGCGGGCCACTGGGGACCTCGAACACCACCTCATCGAAGATGTGGCCATTGCCCTCGGGCAAGCATTCCACCGAGCCTATGATAATGCACCCTGCGCCCGCATGGCGTACGACATCATCCCCATGGACGACGCGCTCGTCCTCACCGCCATTGACCTCGTAGACCGGCCCTACTACGAAGGCCCGCTACCCATCCCTGTTTGGGACCACTGGTTCCGTTCCTTCGCCATGGAAGGCCGCATCAACCTCCACCTTGATGTGCAACGAGGCCGAGACACTCACCACATCATCGAGGCCGCGTTCAAGGGGCTGGGCCGTACTATGAAGGCCGCTCTCGAGCCCCGAGAAGAAGTGGTTAGCACCAAGGGCGAGGTCCGCACGTGACGCTAGCCAAGCGCATCATTCCGTGCCTCGACGTGGACGGCGGCCGCGTCGTCAAAGGCGTCAATTTCCAAGATCTACGCGACTGCGGTGACCCCGTCGAACTAGCCACTCGCTACGAGGCGGAAGGAGCCGACGAGGTGGTCTTTCTCGATATCAGTGCCACGCACACCGACCGCGCCACCATGCTTGATGTGGTACGTCAGACCGCTGAAGTACTCAGCATCCCGCTGACCGTGGGTGGTGGCATCCGCACGCCCGATGACATGCGCCAGGCACTCAACGCCGGCGCCGACAAGGTAGCCGTCAACACCGCCGCCCTCCGCGACCCAAGCCTCATTACCGCCTGCTCCGAACGCTTCGGCGCGCAATGCGTGGTTGTCGCCGTGGACGGCAAACTAGTGGCCCCCGGTAAGTGGAACTGCTTCACCCACGGAGGCCGCAAGGACACAGGAATTGATGCGGTCGCTTGGTGCCAAGACGCCGCCGAACGCGGCGCCGGAGAGATTCTGCTCACATCCATGGATGGCGATGGAACCCTTGACGGCTACGACCTGGCATTCACGGCCGCCGTCAGCCGGACGGTCACCATTCCGGTTATTGCAAGTGGTGGCTGCGGCAACGCAGCACACATCGTGGACGCCCTTGGCGTGGCGGATGCAGCACTGGCGGCGAGCATCTTCCATGACCGAACCCTCACGGTGGGTGAAGTGAAGCAATCCGTCGCTGCCGCCGGCATTCCCGTGAGGATTGCCGCATGAAGCACGCCGTCACCAAGGACTCCCTCGACGACCTTCGCTTCAATGACGATGGACTCATTCCCGTCGTGGCCCAAGACCAATCCACGGGTGCGGTACTCATGCTCGCCTGGGCAAACCGCGAAGCACTGCGCGCCAGCCTGGCCACCGGCCGCATGACGTACTTTAGTCGCAGCAGGCAGAGCCTTTGGGTCAAAGGGGAAACCTCGGGCCACGCGCAACGCGTCATCGCTCTATCCGCCGACTGCGACAAGGATTCCATCCTCGCCGTAGTCGAACAGAGTGGCCCCGCCTGCCACGAAAACACAGGAACTTGCTGGACGGACCGAGAAGAGTCTCCGGTGGCAACTATGCTGGGCGTCCTGGACCGGCTGGCCGCCGACCGCCAGGGTACGCCGCAATCTGGCTGGACGGACCGGTTGTTGTCAGACCCGGAACTTGTCGCCAGCAAAATCGAGGAGGAAGCAGCCGAAGTGGCCGCCGTTTTGCGAGGCCAAGACAACGACGACACATTGGAACATGAAGCCGCAGACCTACTGTACCACTTGGTCGTCGGCCTGCGGGGTGGCCAGTCGAATCTGGCCGCCGTGATGCGGGAATTGGCCAAGCGCCACCGGTAGCTATACCGTCAATCGAACGGGCGGAGCCCCCACTTGCAGGGAGACCACTGTGTTGGGCTCGACGGGCTCCCACGCGGGGTCGTCGTACAGCGGCTCGCTTGCCACCACCAAGCCATCCGGGAATTCATCGCCGTCCACGAGCAGGTAGAGGCTGTTTTGTCGCTCCGTGTCGCCGCACCGGGTGGCGACCAAGTGTTGCCCATCGGCCACCAGCAGATTGAGTTGCACCTGTCGTTCCAGGGCCCTGCCTTGCTGCACCAGGTCCTTGACCAGCCCTTGCACCGTGGCGGCAAGTGGTTCTCCTTGCTCTCGTTCGCGCCGGCCTAAGAGCGCCTGAAAGATGTGCTCGCTGTCCGTGTCCCCTTTGATGCACTTTCGGCGCTCGGCGGGTAGTTCATCGTCTAGGAACCAGTCGAGCCAACCATCCTTGAATCCCTCGAGTAGACCATTGTGCGCGAAAGCCATCCCGGATGCCTCGTCTGTGAACGGCTGGGTGTTGGCGGGATGATTGCCGCCTGCGACTGTGGCGTTACGAATCCACGCCAGCACCATGCCACTTCTTACGGCCGGGCCAAACGACCGCAGGTTCACGTCGGACCAAACGGGGTGAGGGTCAACGAACCGGGCCGGGGCTGCCCGCCCTTCGCCGTACCATGCGACTCCGTAGCCGTCCGCGCAAACGGATCCCGTGAGGAGTTCCCGTGCTTGGTATGCTTGATGCTCAAGGTCGTGGGGGAGACCAAAGACCAGTTCGTGTACGCCGACACCAGGGCCGGCGTACGCGGCATGCCGGCACATGCTATGGCCGCCGCAAGAGATGCAAGCCAAACCAGGCTTTCTCGTCGAGCCAGGATCGTTCCAATGTCCAACCTGCTTTGGTAACCATGGCAGTCACTTGCTCCGGCGTGAACTTGTAGGAATTCTCCGTGTGGATTCGTTCGCCTTTTGCAAAGGGGCGGCGGACATGCGCCTGCGTGTATTCTAGCACAGTATCCCGCGTGGCTTCCAGGTGCATTTCTATCCGGGACTGCTCGGGGTTCCAAAGCGCCACATGGCGCCAAGCGTCGTGGTCATTGGCGGCATTCATTTCCCGGTCTAAGTGGGTAAGGATGTTGAGGTTGAATGCAGCCGTCACGCCGGCTTCGTCGTTGTACGCCGCCTCCAGGACTTCGGCGTCCTTGACGAGGTCAGTCCCGAGGAGGAATGCGTCGCCGGGGGCAAGAGCGTTGCATGCAGCACGTAGCAGACCGACTTGTTCATCGGGTTCGAAATTGCCGATGCTACTGCCCAGGAACAGCACCAGTTTTCTGCCGGGTCGCTCGCCGATGGCGGACAAGCCGGCCGCATACTCGGCCGCAATGGGGTCCACGGTCAAGCCAGGGAATTGGTGCTGTAGTTCGGTGGCGACGGTTGCCAGAAAATCACCGCTCACGTCGACGGGAATGTAGGTGCTTGGTCCTTGGTGGTCCAGGAGGCGGCCGAGGAGGCTGCGGGTTTTGGCGCTGGAGCCGCTTCCCAACTCGGCTAGCACGATGTCTGCGCCGGCCGCGTCGAGAATGTCTTCTCCGTGGCGCTCCAGGATTGCCAACTCAGTACGGGTGGGGTAATACTCGAGCGTAGCCGTGATTTGCTCGAAGAGATCACTGCCATGTTCGTCATAGAAGTACAGGCTGCTCAACCAAGGCGGGTCGTCCCGAAGGCCCCGCTGCGTGTCGGCGATGATGCCCTTGGACGTGAACGTCGACTCGGCCACGCCGGGGCACGGTGGGCGTCGTGTATAGGGGCGTCGGCGAACGTGTCACGCTGCGTCGCGGGCGAGGCGGATGCCAGCAAAGATCTGCTTGCGCTGCGGTAGGTCCCAGTTGCGGAACCACGGCGTCGCAATGGTCGCCCGCGTAGCCCACGAACCGCCCCGCAGTACGCGGAAGTCGCCGCCGTAGAAGCAGTCCGAGTAGTCAGGGTAAGGGAACCACTTGGTTCCGGGATACGCCTCAAACTCAGACGATGTCCATTCCCATGTCCCGCCCAACATGCCAACTAACCCTCCGTGTACTGCTTGGTGGCTCGCGGCTCCAGGGCCCCAATGCAAGTGGTCAATGGCAGCGGTCGCCGGGGTGACTTCGGGGTGGCCTTGCGCGGCGCGTTCCCATTCGGCCTCCGTGGGTAGGCGGGCGTCCTTCCAATGTGCAAACGCCTCCGCCTCCCAGAATGAAACGTGACAGAGTACCTCGTCGCTAATCTGGCTAACTGGCTCCGTTCCCAGCACTCCTCGGCGGTACCATGTGTTGTTCTTGCTGAACCAATTGAGGGGCGCCCAGTGTGGTGTTTCGTCGAGCCACTGACGCCCTCGCTCTGAGAAATACTCGCGCGGGTAACCTGCGTGCACGAATGGCAAGAATTCGCCCACCGTAACCGGGTGGCTTGCTAATTCAAACGCAGGCACATGCACTTCATGGGCAGGCGCCTCATTGTCATAGACGCCCGGTTTCTGGGTGCGGCCCATGGTGAACGAACCGCCCTCGAAAGGGACCCACGCGCGGGGCGGCGGGCTCATGGGACAGGCTGTGTGCTGCGCATGGGGCTGGTACTTGCCGGCGCGTAATTGGATGGATTGCAAGAGCGTTTCCTGGTGTTGATGTTCGTGCAGGACCAGCATCCAATACACGAAGCCGGCTCGGGTCAGATGGTCCGCATTCGGGCCTGTGTCCACGTCCACGAGGCGCCGTAGGGCGCGGCGGCGCACCGCTTCAAAATATGCCACACAGCCGTCCCGGTCGAGCAGGTCCAACTTGGGGCGCTCCGGCCTCGGATTCAGCAACGCATTGTAGCGGTCATTGCAGCCTGGAACGGTTTCCTCGCCGCCAAGGTTCTGCACGAGCCAAAGGT
>JBFJXU010000156.1:0-4909 GCA_041622975.1 Thermoplasmatota archaeon | reverse complement strand
GTACATGGCACCCGAGCAGATCCGAGGCGGGGAAGCAAGTGCCGCCAGCGATGTTTGGTCGGCGGGCATCGTTCTTTATTGGTTGCTGACAGGCGAGCACCCCTTGGTGGACAAAGATACAACTGCGTACCAAGCCCGCATCGCTATCGCTGAAGGCATGCCCCGGGGCCTGCCTCGCCACTTCGGAACACCTCTTGCCGATGCGGTGGCCGCCATGCTCGCGTCGAGGCCCACCGACCGCCCCACGGCGGCCGACGCCGTGGCACTTCTCAACCGACGAGGTGGCAGGCAAACGCCTGCCGGGCGTTAAGTAGCAAGGCAAACCGTCTGCGCTCGATTCTTGTGCGTTTGGCCTCGATTCTCACTGCCGGACTGTTCGTAACGCTCGCTTTCGTGGCGGCCGACGTAGATGCCCGAACCCCGGACGCAGACCCCACGACTCTTGCAACCGAGGATGTCCTGTTGCCGGTGGCACCGTCGGCCCGATTCGGAGACTCCTTGGCAGTCTCCGGCGACTGGATGGTTGCGGGCATGCCGATGTATGCAGCCCCCGGCGCCCCGACGGCCGGTGCCGCAGCGGTCTTTGAGCGTCGCGACAATGTGTGGAATTTTCACCAGCTCTTGACCCCACCCATTGGGCAGGATGGGGCCCAGTTTGGCCGGTCCGTTGCCATCAACGGCGATGCCATTGTGATTGGCGCCCCGCGCTACGACGGTCCACACACCGCATCCGGCGCCGTTTTCTTCTATACGCTCACGTCGTCGGGCCATTGGTTCAGGCAGGCCACCGTGACACCCCCCGACGCCGAGCCATACCAAGCCTTCGGGGCCAGCGTCGCCCTGCTTTCCAGAGACCAGTTTGCCGTGGGCGCCCCCCAGGACCGCGGGGCAGGCACCTTCGCGGGTAGCGTCTACATCATCGACTGGGATGGGGATCACTGGTCGCCGACCTGGTCGTACCACGAGATTCATGCGGCTGACGCCTCGCCGTTCGATTACTTTGGATTGGCTTTGGCCGCTACGGAAGATTCCGTCATTGTCGGTGCCCCAGAAAAGCAAACGGCAGGAAGGTCCGGTGGTGCCGCGTATCTCCTGACATGGGACGGCATTGCTTGGGACCAGACGTCACTCGAGCCAGGGCTCAATGAGGGCAGGAGCCGATTCGGTGCCGCCGTGGCCCTAGACGAGACAACCATCATCGTAGGGTCACCAGGAGCCTCGTCAAACACCGGTGCCACAGACATTTACGGGCAAACCGAGGGGCAGTGGACGCACCTGGGTCGCCATTCGCCCCTTCATCTCGACCGCGGCGACTCCTTCGGCAGGGCTGTAGCAGTGGAGGGGGGCACAGCCATCGTGGGGGCGATGGGCGCCTATGGCGGCGCAATGAAGAGCGGCGAAGTTCACATCCTCCAGAACACCGGGGAATCCTGGGCACCAACGGCTGTCGTCAAGTCGCCAGCCCCTGCCCACCACCTCTTCTTCGGCTCGCGGGTCGCCCTCGATGGTCAATCCATACTTGTGGCCGCCCAAGGCGATGATGTTGGCGGCGAGGGAACTGGCAGTATCAGCGTCTTGGACGCGGCCACGCCCCACGCGAGCCCATCCCAGGTCCTCCGCCCGCTCGACGCCCACGTAAACAATTTTGGTGCACAAATCCAACGCCATGAAGACCGGCTCGCCGTGTCGGCCTCGTACAGAGGCTCAACCAGTGCAGAGCCATCGGCCCTCGTCTACCTATTCTCCATGGGTGCATCGGGCTGGGTGCCCGAGGGACGTATTCACGTCCCGGGGGCGCTACCCCAGGCATTGGCCCTCGGCAAGAATATTGTCGCGTTGGGTGATTCACAGGATGACACGTTCGACACGCGTGCCGGGCGGGTACACCTGTACGAGTTGATGAGCTCCGGCCAATGGGGTCCAACGACTACATTGATTGGCTCCAGAAGCAATGCATACGGTTACTTCGGCACATCCCTTGGTATCGACGGCGAGACCCTTGTCGTCGGCGCCCCCGGAGAGGTCGACGGAGGAACGCGTGGTGCCGCATACCTGTTTGAGCGAGGCGTGACCGGCTGGCACGAAGCTGCGCGGCTTGGCGGAAACAACGGGGCCGCGCGGTTTGGGACCGCCGTTGCGATTCAAGGCGGCCAGGTGGCCGTGGGCGCGCCGGACCCCTACGAGTATTCATGGTCGAATGCCGCCGAGGTGCGGCTGTTTGCCCACGATGGTACCACTTGGCAGGTTCAGCAGCAACTCACGGCGGAGGGCGAGCCACATGGAAACGCCTTCGGGTCAAGCATTTACCTCACGGACACAATCCTCATTGTTGGGACTGTGCCCTCCAACTACCTAGGTGCCGCCCACATGTTTGCTCGCACGGAAGATGGATGGTCGAAAACCGCCGTGACGCGCAGCGACGGGGCGACCCATTATTGCCGAGGTTCCTGGCTGTCCGATCAGGGCGATCAGTTCGGCCGTGTCATCGGGACCTTTGACGGTACCCTGATGGTCGGCGTGCCAACTGATACGGTGAACGGCTGCGACAGCGGCAGCGTGCTCCTGTACCGCGACACTGGACCAGTCCGGTTCACGCCGGAGGCGGGTTCGCCAGGCGATCGGTTCGGGGCAGCCGTTATCCAGCACGATGATACAATTATCATTGGATCGCCAGGCGCCGCAGCCCACGGGCCGTCAACGGGGGCCGTGTATCTGTACGACACCGATCGCGACGACGACGGGGTGCCCAACGACGACGATAACTGCCCTGCCACCCCCAATGCGTCGCAGGACGACCTTGATGACGATGGCAGGGGCGATGCATGCGATCCAGATATGGACGGGGACGGAATACCTAACCAAGCCGACAACTGCCCAGCGGTGCGCAATCACCATCAGTCTGACGCCGATGATGACGGCATCGGCGACGCGTGCGACGAGTTCATCACAGTGGCAGGCGTTGACCTAGTGCCGTGGTCGCCGTGATGCCCCGGGCGGCCGTGCTGGCTAGGCGATGGCGCTTGCTCGCGGCTGTCGGCGTGGCGGGAGTTCTGCTTGCGACCAACAGCTTTGCAGCTACCCATTCGGACCCCATGGTTCTGCAAGCACCAAGTCCCCAGCGAAACGGCTTGTTTGGAACCGCCGTCGCGGTGCATGGGGATGTTGTTTTAGTCGGGCAGCCCGGGAGCTTCAACGGTGAGCACATGGGTCTTGTTCATGTGTGGGAAATGGCCAGCGAAGGTTGGGTGCACGAGGAGGTTTGGACGGGCGGGGATGTCGGCGACCGCTTCGGTGCTGATGTTTCAATCCACGAGGATGTTGCGGCGGTGGGGTCCTGGAACCGTGTGGGAGAGGCCTCGGGTTGTGGCGTCTTCGTTTTCGCCAGGACTTCGGCGGGTTGGCGCGAAGAGAGTTGCTTGTCTGGCGCGGCTGACGGCAGCGATTACTTTGGCAGCAGTGTTGCGACGGATGGGACCTGGTTGGCCGTGGGATCTCCGGGCGGAGATGGTGCGGTGCATGTCTACAAACGCACAGATAGTCAGTGGCGGCTTGACAACGTGCTGACGGTCGGGGTGCCGATTGAAGGCCTTGGGTCCGACGTCGCACTTCACGATGACCTGTTGGTGGCGGGCGCGCCTGGCCACGGACCGGGGAGCGTCCATGTATGGCGCTATCACGAACCAGTTTGGGTGTACGAGGCAAACCTGCAAGCCCCCCTTGGTGGAGGCGCCAGGTTGGGTTCGGCGGTCGCCGTGCACGGCAACTTAATCGTTGCAGGCGCCGACAGGGCAAATGGCACACACGAACGGCAAGGCGCGGCCGTCATCTTCGAGCATTCCACCGGATGGAAACGCTCCGCCATGCTGCGGTCGGACGAGCCGGGGTTCTTCAACTTCTTCGGTTCATCCGTTGCCATCCAAGGTGGCGATGTCTTCGTGGGCGCCATGTGGGAATACAGACCTGAAAAATGGGGAAGCGAAGGGAGCGTGCACCATTTCGCGCGCCAAGCGGACACTTGGGAACGCCAACGCGTGTTTCAACCATGGGAGGAGCAACACGGGGCCCACTTCGGCTCGGCCCTGGCGATTGATGGTAACCGACTGCTGGTCGGGGCACCCGGTGGCGGCGCCGGACCCGGCTATACGTTGACGGTCCAGGCTGCGGGACCTCACGTTGCAGCTGATACGGGGTATGGTGGAACACGCGGGCCTGACGATTCCGGGCTGGCGTTCCTGCTTGACCTTGCGCTTGACCCAGATGGGGATGCCGTTTCCACCCACGACAATTGCCCCCAGGCCTGGAACCCCGACCAAGCCGACCGTGACCTCGATGGCCGAGGTGATGCCTGTGATGAGACAATCACGGCGGCCGGCATTGACCTTGGCGAATGGCCGCTTGGTTGAAGGAGTAGTGGGCAGGGTCAGCGACTACAGCGAAGCCATCCACTCGCGAATGCCGTCTAGCACATATTGCACGGCAAAGGCAACCACAATCATGGCCATGATGCGCGTAATGACGCGTTGGCCTGTGTCGCCTAGGAATCGGTCCAGCCGCGTGGCGGCGAGCAGCGCCAGAAGCGTAATCGCCATCACGGCGACAATGGCAACGGCAACCATGACGGGGCCGGCACTCGTGCTGTGGACGATGACCATGCTCAAGGCGCCGGGCCCTGCGAGCATGGGCAACCCCAAGGGCACGAAGCTCGGGTCGCCGGGTGTTCGTTCGGGGTCGGCCGTACCACCTGTCGGGAGGGCCACTTCGCGGCGCGGGATTTCACGGCCTTCGCGAAGCATCCGAAGACCAATAATGAGTAGGAGCAGGCCACCAGCGATGCGTACCGAGTAAAGGTCAATGCCGAGGTAACGTAGGCCGGCGCTGCCACCCAGCGCGAACAGGAGCAGAATAGCAG
>JBFJXU010000155.1:0-4965 GCA_041622975.1 Thermoplasmatota archaeon | reverse complement strand
GGACCGTGGTGGAGTGGTCGCGGAGCAGGTGCCAAGCACCTGCGACTTGACCCTACCTACGGGCTGGCGCGGTTGAGGGGGACAGAGGGGATGGAGGGGCCGGCGGGTGCCGGCGCAGGGCCGCGGACCCCGCCTTGCTTGTAAACCCTACTCGTCGTCAGGGCCGGGGTGGAAGCCGATGGGTTGGTCGGGATCGATGGGGCCTGTGTCGAAGTCGTAAGGGAACTTGTTCCAGTACTGGCTGTCGTCAAGCACGTGGTAACGGTCGCTTTGTTGGTCGATGCCGCGAATGAGGTGGCTGCCGATGCGGTCCACGTGGTACAGGATGGTTCCTTGGAACACTTGCTCGCCGATTTGCTTGTAGAAGCGGCCGCACACGGTGATGGCAATGGTGCCGTCGGTGACGAAGTCATCCAAGTAGTGAGCCATGTGGTATGCGCTCGGCAATTCCACGTGGGGTCGGATGCTGATTTCCTCCCGGAGGCCGTGTAGGATTAGGAGGGGCGTAGGCTGGTCTTCCTCGTCCTTGTGTGCCTCGTGGTAGGCGGTGAGGATGCCTTTGGCAGTCACATCGTCCAGCATGCCGTGGCGGCGGCGACGGGGGCCCGGGTTTCAAGGTTGAGGGTATGGTTGCCCGGCGTCAAAGGAAGGAATGAGGAGGTGAAAGAAGGAAGATGGGTCGGGTCGCTTCAGTGGCCCGGGGGCGTGAAGAAGTCGGTTTCCTCGGGTACCGTGGTAGGCAGACGGAATGTACCGCCGACGAGGAGCACGGGGTCGGTCACGGCACTGGGCAGGTAGTCCTCGCCCGTGGCTTCGACAACGACGCGGAGTTCGTGGCCCGCGGGGAGGATGACGTCGAGGCCTTCGAATTCCATGAGGGCGGTGATTTGTTGGCCGGGCGTGACCGTACCCATGTCGCGGCCGCCTTCGTGGAAGCGGAGGTCCATGACGGCGTGACCGAGACGTAGGTCCGTGGTGGCATCCCACATGCGCACGAAGAGTTGGCCTCCGGGTCCCGTGGGGATGACGTCCACGTGGAACTGGGGTAGGCCTGCAATGCGCACGTCCTCGTCGCTTAGGGCGCCGAAGTCGAAGGTGACAGCATCATTGGGTGTGACGGTCGGGAACGGTCCCGTACTCTCGTAGGTAGCGTCGGCTAGGTCTAGTTCCACCCACTCCAAGTCGCTGGGCGGGTAGGTCGCTTCCACGCGCCAGTTGCCCATGTTGTCTTGCACTTCTACGTGCAGGGCAGGCTTTGCTCCGGTCCCCATGAGGTAGTGGTCGAACCATTCGAGGAGGTCTTGGGCCCAGTCGTGGCGGACACTCAAGGGGACGGCTTCGGCGCCGTAGCCGGAGTCCTGGTCGCTGTGGTCGTCGATGCGGTCCGGGTAGGCGTGGTCCCACTGGCCAAAGAGGCCCTTGGTTTCGATGCCGTGGTCGAGGAGCATCTGGTATGTGGGGAAGGCCATGTGGGGATCCACGTTCCAGTCTTGCAGGCCGTGGATGAAGTACACGCTGCCCTTGTAGTTGGCAAGGGCGGCGTCGAGGAAGTAGCGCTCGGCCCAGAAGTCATTGGCTTGGGGCGCGAAGTGGTCGCCGGTGGCGTAGGCGCCGAGGTGAGCAATCGGGCTCTGCAGGACGTCCTTGCAGGCGTTCTCCACGTCGCCCATATCACCGTCGACGCTCATGGATTGGTAAAGGGCCCAGAGGACGCCGGGGCCACGAGACTCGGCGCTGCCATTGCGCCACATGAGTTCGTGGACACCGATGAGACCACTGATGGGCACGATGGTCTTGAGGTGGTCCGATTCAACCATGGCTGCTTGCCAGGGCGTGGACCCGTCATACGAGCGGCCGATGAGGCCAACGTTGCCGTTGGACCATTCCTGGCTGCCGAGCCATTCGACGGCCGCCTGGACACCGGCTTGTTCGCTAATGCCCATGAGGTCTTGGCAGTGGCCAGAGTCGCCGGTGCCAAAGACGCTGACTTGGGCGACTGCGTAACCGTGGGGGACGAAGTTCTCGATGAGGAATGCGCCGAGGCGGCCGGCGGGTTCCGTGGCGATGGTGTCGCCTTCCATTTGTACGACCATGGAGTCGCTGGAGGAGTAGTAGGGGCCGATGTCGGCGATGACGGGAACCTTGGTGCCGGCGGGCACTTCGGGAAGGAAGAGGCCCAAGTGAGCCTTGGCGCCCGTAGCCGCGCCACCCGCTTCAGTCAGGGGCAGTTCCACGTCAAGGAAGTGGCCGACGCCTGGGAGAATCTCGTATACGCCTTCTTGCAGGGTGTGACTCCAGCCATCATCGATGATGAAGTCTAATTCATGGCGTTCGAAAACGGACGTCGTGCCGGAGCCGACTGGGGTGCCCGTGGAGCCATCGTCCACGTCACCAGTCAGGCATCCAGCCAACAGGGGCAGGGCCACGAGGGTGGCCACAAGCAGGGTGCGCATGCTGCGGCGTGGCATGCCACGGTATTTCACGGTTGTCGGGGTTGACTCCCCGAAGACTAGTCCTGATTCCAGGATATAGGCCCCATATTGCTCTTATAGGGGACCCTCGTGGGCCGCGCCATCAAGGTGACCGCCATGTCCGAGGGAACCCTATCCAAGGACGAGTTGCAGCGCAAAGCCAACTCGTTGCGAGCAGAACGAGACCGCCTCAATGACGAGGCCCGTAAGCACGCTGACGAGCGTGACATGTACAACGCCGAAGTGCGTGGCATGGTCAACGAGGCCAACGAGCACAAGAAGCGCCGTGACGAACTCAATGAAGGTGTCCAGCGCCAGAAAGAGATTCGCGACGAGGCCAACGCCGTGGCCGACGAGGCCCACAAGGCCGCCGAGGCACTGCGCGCCGAGCGTGGTCCTGACGGCGCCGGTCCCGAGGTCAATGTTGCCCGTTTGAAGAAGGAAGCCCGTCAACTGGAATACAAACAGATGACGGAGGTCCTGACCCCCCCCAAGGAGCGGGAACTCATTGAACGCCTCCAGGAAATCGGCAAGCTGCTCAAGCAAAAGGACCGCGCCCTGAAGGCCGACCCCGAACTCAAGGCCGCCATCGAGAAGGCTGAGCAACTACGCGAGAAGGCCGAGAAGGAACACGCCCGCGTGTCCGAGATTGCGGAGAAGGCGCAAGGCGAACACGACGCCATGATCCAACTCTACAAGAAATCCGACAAGGTCCGGAAACTGGCCGACCGCATGCAGGAGAAGTTCGTCATCTCCAAGATGGAAGCGGACAAAGTCCACAAGGCCTACATCGAGATCGTCAACCAGATTCACGAGATCGAGGACCAGAGCCGCGGCGGTACCCGCATCGATGCGCAAGCCGCTGAAGCCGCTGCCGACGAAGTGTATGAGAAGTTCAAGTCCGGTGAGAAACTCTCCACGGAAGACCTACTCACACTCCAGAAGGCTGGCCTGCTCTAGGCCTGTGACGGCGGTTCTCCGTGGCGTGTAGTCGCTGCCCCCGCCCCGAGGTCATCTGGCAACGCGCCAGTGGTCAGAGGTTGTGCGAAGAGCACTTCATCCGCGTGTTTGAGCGACGGGCCAAGAAGGAACTGCGTGAGCAGGGCCGCTTGCCCGAGGGCAAGATTGCCATCGCTCTCAGTGGTGGCAAGGACTCGGTCGCGGTACTGCACTTTCTGCATGAACTCACGCGGGATTTGCCCATGCTGGAATTGGTGGCCATCAGTATCGATGAGGGCATCCAGGGCTACCGGGAAAGCAGTCTCGATATTTGCCGCCAAGTCACCAAGGAGCGCGGCATTGCCTGGCACTTGGTTCGCACCAAGGACCTGGCGGGGTACGACATCGACGCGTACGCCGCTGGCCAAGCAGGGCCCGAGGCCCAGGGATTGGAGCGTGCGGCTTGCGGGGCTTGCGGCGTGTTTCGTCGCCACGGTCTCAATCAGGCAGCCAGGGAACTAGGGGCCGCTGTCTTGGTGACTGGACACAACCTGGATGACATGGCGCAGACCATTCTCATGAACCACCTCAACGGCGACCCAGAGCGCCTCCTCCGTTTGGCGCCGCACGACGCGCCCGCCCCGGGCATGGTTCCACGCATCCTGCCGTTTCGCAGCATTCCTGAGAAGGAGGTCCTCCTGTATGCCCTGCTCAAGGGCTTGCCCCTGCACGATGAAGCGGAATGCCCGTACGCCGAGCGGGCGCACCGGTTCGCCATGCGGGATGTGCTCTTGGGGCTGGAAGAGAAGAACCCTGGCACGCGCCACGCATTGGTGGCGGGTGCGGACCGGCTCAAGGCCATGATTCCGGCCACGGGCTCCGCCGACGGGGATCTACCAAGGTGTTCCCGCTGTGGTGACGTGGCCAGCGGCGACCTGTGTAAGCCGTGCTACTATCGCCAGTAGCATGCCATGGAAGGGTCACATGGCCGTGCCTGCCTGGAGCGGTAGCGCTCGTCGAAAATGAATGGGAGGGGACCGGGGCGCGGGAGGAGCGCCCCGGTCCATCCGGTTCCGCCAAGGTGGGAGGTGCGGAAGCCGGTTTGGGAGGTTGGTTGAATGGGAGGAACAAGGAGGAAGAAGGGAGGGAGGTTGAGCGTGAGACGAAGGAGGAGGAAGGTGGTAGGTCGTGAATGTCTAGTTGACGAAGTCGATGCCGTTGTGCTGCTGGGGAGCAGGCTTGCGCAGGCCTAGGCTCTGCGGGCGCTCCGGCGTGAAGGAGGGTTCCTCAACGGCCATGTCGCGCATGCGGGGCTGCGCAGCCTGGGCGGGAGTTGCCTGCTCTTCACTGATGCCAGTCATGATGGCCATGACGCGGCAGCGGCCTTCGAATTCTTTGAGGACGCGAGCGCCCCAGATGACGTTGGCGTGACTGTCGAGTTCGTAGGTGAGGCTCTCGGCCACTTCTTCGGCGTGCTTGAGAGTCAAGTCGGGGCCGCCCGTGATGTGGACGAGGGCACCCGTGGCGCCGCGGTAGTCCACGTCGAGGAGGGGGT
>JBFJXU010000154.1:0-5010 GCA_041622975.1 Thermoplasmatota archaeon | reverse complement strand
TGGTGGGCGACCGGCAGCATCCAATTCTGGTGATTAGGGCCCGCATTGTGGATTCTATCGACTACGCCGTCTTGCAAAAGGGTAAATGACGTGCGGTCATGCGACAGCCATAGGGATGCAGTATGGAGACTGAAGTCACCAATTTCGTGGGACTGCCTGTGTACACGAACCGCGGCCAATACGTGGGCGTTGTCAACAACGTCCAGCTCGACCTGCCCAACCGCCGCGTGGGCTCCCTGGTGCTTACGCGCACGAACCAGGATTTGATTGAAGGCGGACACAACGTGGCCGTGCCATACCGCTGGGTTGCCGCTGCTGGCGACATCGTAATTCTGAGCACCTTCCCCGAGAAGGTCCAGGTAGCAGCGCCGTCCGACGAGATGGAGCCGGAAGCCGAAATCGTCGCCTAATTTCACGCCCCGCCGGAGCACCAGACCCGAACTGGTTCACTTTGCACCAACCTGGTAGCGCAACGTTCATGATGGCCGGCCGGTCGGCCCGCCCGTGACCACGCGAGACCTCATCGCCCGTCGACTACGCGGCATCGAGATGAGCGGCATCCGCAAGATGTTTGAATTGGCCGGCAGCGACTCCGTCAACATGGGCTTGGGAGAGCCCGACTTCAACCCGGCCCCACACATCGTTGAAGCACTCCACGACGCTGCCGCCAGTGGCCACAACAACTACGGACCCAGCCTTGGGCTACCAGAACTCCGGGACGCCGTCGCCGACCGCATCCAGGAATACCGCCACGAAACCATCGACGCGGACAACATCATCATCACAGCCGGAGCCACACAGGGCCTCATGGCCATCAACCAGACCTTCGTTGACTCCGGCGACGAGGTGCTGGTGCCCGACCCCGGTTTCGTTCTCTACGAATCCCAAGCCCGCATCTGCGGCGGCGTACCCATCCAGTACGTCCTCCGCGCCGAGAACGGCTTCCAACCGGACCTGGACGAGATTCAACGCAAGATTACCCCCCGCACGAAACTCATCGTCATGAACACCCCGGGCAACCCCACGGGTGCCGTCATGCCCAAGGACCTCGTGCGCGGCGTCGCGGAGATCGCCAAAGACCACGACATCATGGTCGTCGCCGACGAAGTGTACGACCAGATGACGTACGGCGACAACAGCCACCACTCATTCCTCAGCCACATGGACAACGTGGTCTGGGTCAACAGTTTCAGCAAGACATTCGCCATGACCGGCTGGCGCCTCGGCTGCATCGCCAGCAGCAAAGAGCACGTGAAGGCCATCGAGACCATGCACTACTACACGGTCGCCTGCCCTCCGACGCCCATTCAACACGCCGGCGTGGCCGCCCTACGCGGACCGCAAGACCAGGTGACGGAGATGGTGGCTGAGTTTGAGAAGCGTCGCGACCGCATCACCAAGCGCATCCAAGCCATCGACGGCCTGAGCATGACGCCCCCCGGCGGCGCCTTCTACGCCATGCCCCGCTACGACTTCGACATCAAGAGCACCGAATTGGCGCTTCAATTGGCCGAGAACGGGCTCATCTGCTCCCCGGGCCGAGCCTTTGGGCGCCATGGCGAAAACCACCTGCGGTTCAGTTACGCGTGCAGCGTCGAAGACATCGACCGCGGCATGGACATCCTGGCCGAAACCTGCAAGGACCTACCCCGCAAAGAGCGCCCTGTCACTGCTTGATACGCTACTACCCGTCCAGCACGCGTCGGTGACTACTGGGTAATCCCGGCGATGCCGGGGGACCCTTCATCACGGTCCGAGCCGGCCCCCTTCGGGGGCCCGTTGAACGTGACCTTTTCGCCCTTGGCGCGGGGCTGCCTGTTGCCACGGCCGGTCAGCCGAGCAAGCAGGCCCGTCTTCGGCTCCGGCGGCACCCATTCGCGGTCGTCAAGGTACGCATCCAAGCGGCCGGTGCTAGCAGCCCGGGCCAATTCATTCCAACCCCCCACGTACTCACCGTCCACGAAAATCTGGGGCACCGTGTTGCGGCCGACCTTCTGGTAAATCTGCTTGGCCTTGGCAGGTTCCTTGTTGGCGTCAATGACCTGCACGGAGAAATCGCCTCGCGCAGCGTGGAGCCGAGTGAGGAAACCCATGGCCTGGGTGCAAAACGGACATGTGTCCGTCTTTAGGACGGTGAACGTATGGACCACAAGCCCAGTTTGACGTCGAACCCCTTGACGGTTGTGGTGGGTGACCGACTTTTTCTTGGGGTGCATGGTGGCCCCCGTCATGCCCGGCTTTGCACCCCGCATGGACCGCATCGAAGGAAGCGCCACCGTGCGCATCGCCAACTTGGTCGCTGAAAAGAAGGCAGCCGGGGAACCCGTGATTGGCTTTAGTGTGGGTGAGCCGGACTTTGACACACCCGACCATGTCAAGGCCGCGGCCAAAGCAGCGCTGGACGCGGGGCACACCAAGTACACGCCGGGCCCTGGAATCCCCGCGCTACGTGAAGCGGTTGCTCGCTACCACCAGGAGCGCAACGGCATCCCATGCAGGGCAAACAATGTGCTCGTGACGCCAACCAAGCAGGCTGTTGCCATGAGCCTCCTGGCCCTCGTTGACCAAGGCGATGAAGTGATTCTGCCCGACCCCGCTTGGGTCAGTTACGCACCCATCACCCAATGGGCCCACGCGGACCCCGTCCCTGTTACGACCACGGCCGACGAGGGATTCCGCCTGACCCCCGACGGCGTCGCCGAGGCCATCACCCCCAACACCAAGGTGGTCCTTCTCAACAGTCCATCCAACCCAACCGGCGGCGTCGCCACCCCCGACGACGTGCGGGGTATTGTGGACCTCGCCGTGGACCACGATCTGTGGATCATCAGCGATGAAATCTACCAGGAAATCATCTACGATGCCCAGCACCAAAGCCCCGCTGCGTTGGAGGGCGCCTTCGAACGCACCATCACCCTCGACGGGCTGTCAAAGTCGTTCGCCATGACCGGCTGGCGCCTTGGCTGGCTGGTGGCACCTGAGCCGGCGTTCAAGCAAATCAACAAGTTGCAATCCCACAGCATTACGTGCTGCACCAACTTTGCCCAGCACGGCGGCGTGGCCGCACTCAACGGTCCCCGCGACTTCCTAGCCGACATGGTGGATACGTTCAGAGCGCGCCGCGACCGCATGGTGGAGCGCCTCAACGCGATCGAAGGAGTCACCTGCCCCGTGCCCGGTGGCGCGTTCTACGTCTTCCCCCACTTCGACGCCGACGTCTGGGGCAGCGACGACAACGCATTGTGCGAGCGCCTGATTGCCGCAGGCATCGCTCCCACCCCGGGCAGCGCCTTCGGCGCTGCAGGCAAAGGCCACTTGCGTTTCAGTTACGCTACCAGTATGGAGAACATCGAAACCGGCATGGACGTCCTTGAGGGATTGAAGCCCACCGTCGCCTAGTCGAACGCCTCAGCGACGGAATTCGGGCCCGCATCAGTTTGCCAAACCTTCGCCGCCACGATACTCCCCACGAGTAAATCGTAGTAGTACGTCACCGCACGCCACAGCACCACAAACGCCGCCGTCAAGCCTGGCGCAAGGGGCGTCAGCAGAATCAAGGCACTAACCTCCGCCACGCCGGAGCCGCCAGGCGTCACCGGAATGGAGGCCACCATGGTCAGCACCACGCCCACCAGCACAACATGCAGGAAGGGCACGTCAAAGCCAAAGCCCCGGAGCAGGAACCACAGCGCCCCGTAGTCAGTGACCCAGTTAGCGACCGACAGGGCCGCCGCAGCCACCAATCGAGGCACGGAGCCAGTGGCCAGGCCGCGCAGACCCAGGCGAACATCACGGACGAGGTGGGCCAACGCGTCTTCCAGGTCCCAGCGCTTGCGCAGCACACGGGCGACGGGGCGACTCGTCACTTGCACGACCCGGGCAACCTGGTCGGGGAAGGCCAAGGTTGCAGCAAGCATCAGGACGAACACCAGCATAGCCGCCAAGCCGTACGTGGTGTAGGCGGCGACGGTTCCAGCGCCGGCGCCAAATACGCCGGGCAGAAGGAGGGTTGCCAAGGCCCCCATGATGAGAAAGAACACCAAGTCAGCGGCGCGGTCGGCTAAGAGGACTTGGCTCGCCATGGAAGGAGTGCGGCCGCGTCGGATGAGAAGGGCCATCTTGAGGCCCTCGCCGCCGATGCGACCAGGAGTCACTGCGGCAGCGGACAAGCCAGCGGTCACCGTGCCCCACGCCTCGGTCCACTTCATGTCGTCACCCAAACCTTGGGCCATGAGGCGCAGTCGTACGGCCCACCATACGTGCGCCCCCATATGGCACGCCAAGGCAGCCGGGATGACAATGGGGTCAACTGCCTGGAAGGACGCCAGGATGTCCACGTCTTGTTGCCACTGGTAATACGCCAGCAAACCAACGAGGACCAAGATGCTGAAGGCCACTGATGTGACCATCATGCGTCGCGCCACGCCCCGGCACTCGGCCAGCGGGCCTTAATCAACGAGGGTCGCGTCTTCGTGGTCCTCTTCCTGCGCCGCGCTGGCCCGGATGTACGTACGGTCCTCCAAGTCGAAGGAGTGACCCTTCGTCAAGGTGTGCACCAACACCCCTTCCTGGGCGATGGCCGTCCCCATGGCGACCTCGGTGATGTTGGAGTACTTCATGGCCTTGCCATCAATCACGACCACGACACCGCTACCGATGGCCTCGGCGATGCGGCCATCGCGCACGACCACACCCGAATCCTCGTCGAGGCCGAGGCCGATGACACCAGGATTGCCAATGACCACTTCGAGCAAACGGCTGAAGCGACCGCGCTGGGTGAAGTGACTGTCCACCACCGTATTGCGGATGAGGCCCATGCCGGGCGTCATCTGCACGTTGCCCTTGCGCAGCGCGTTGCCGGCGCGGCCCTGGTAAATCATGGCTTGACTCATGGCCGCTGCCCCCGCGCTTGTGCCTGCGATGACGCCACCGCGCTGAAAGTGGCCCTTCAAGGTCTGCAGCACCCGGGAACCCCCGAGCAGGTTGGTGATTCGTAGTTGATCGCCGCCC
>JBFJXU010000153.1:0-5027 GCA_041622975.1 Thermoplasmatota archaeon | reverse complement strand
GCCGCCCCATCGAATTGGCACGCATCGGCGACAGCGACGGCGACGGCCACCGCGACGGCGACGATGCCTTCCCGAGCGACCCTACAGAATGGTATGACTTCGACGGCGACCGCATTGGCGACAATGCCGACCCCGACGACGACAACGACGGCGTCGGCGACCACGAGGACGTTTTCCCCAACGACGTTACTGAATGGAGCGACTCGGACAGCGACGGCGTGGGCGACAACAGCGACAACTGCGCGTTTACCTCCAACGCTGACCAAGCCGACAATGACAACGATGGAGCCGGTGACGTTTGTGACAGCGACCGCGATGGCGATGGCGTCCCCAACGACGATGACCCATTCCCAGACGATGGCACGGAATGGCACGACCTGGACAATGACGGCACGGGCGACAACGCCGACCCCGACGACGACAACGATGGCGTCGACGACGACCAAGACAATTGCCCGACCACCGCCAACAGTGACCAGGACGATGTGGACCTTGACGGCAAAGGGGACGAATGCGATGACGCCGTGACCGTGGGACCCGCGGAGACGCTTCCCTGGCCCCTCCTATAGGTGCGCCTGGCGCCAGCCGCAACCTCAATCACGACCCCCTCTTGTCACCGCACAGGAAGGTGGTCATGATGAACATCCTACGCACACTCCGCACGCTCGCCCTTGCCGCAATCCTATTGACGTCCATGCAGGGCATAGCGTCCGCCAGCCACGCCGACGAAGCGACCGCGACCATCCCTGGCACCACAGAGGGCGCGGCCACATACGCACTCCTAGTATCGTGCAGCACCTATGCGGGGTCCCTGCCCGGCCTCATGGTCTACAGCGAATCCAATGCCCATCCTGGCCTTCAGACTCAGGCCACGACCGTAGATGGGGAGCATGTTCCTTCCGACCGCCTCGAGGAGACCACGTGCCCTGGCAGCGACGTGAACGGGGTCATCATCCAAATCCGCAAGGCCGTTGGCATCTAGCATCGGCCCCATAGCATGACGGGGTGCCACGTTTTGCCTCCGGTCTGCCGGTCAGTACGTCCTGGCGAACCGGATCCATTCGGTGGCCGAGGCGCCCGTGGCGGCACACGTTTCACCGGAGGCATCAGCGTCGGCGTCCACCGGGACGCCGAGGGTCTTGATGTCCAGTTCTTTCTCAACGACTTGCGCCGCTGCGTCGTCAGCAATAGGCATCTCGAACACCACATCAAGGTCCTCGGCTTCGTCGATTGCTTTGGCCTCGTCCAGGGTCTTGACACGGCGGATGCGGTCGGCCATGAATGCATCCTGCTTGGCACGCATGGCAGATTGGACGTCGTCGAAGAGGGCTTGCAGGTCCTCCTCGATGTTGGCCAGACCGATGCCTTTCTTCCCATCGCGGCCGGGCACGTCGCGGCGGGCGGCAAATACCGCTTCCGATTCCACGTCGCGCGGCCCAACCTCGAGGCGCACGGGGACGCCGCGCACTTCCCAGTGGTAGTACTTGTCACCGGGGCCCTTGTCGCGGGCATCCAATTTGACGCGGAAGCCGGCGTCGCGGAGCCGGGATTCCACTTTGCGGCAGTAGTCGAGGACCATGTCCTCTTGGCCCTTCTTGAGGATGGGCACGATGACTGCTTGAATGGGTGCCACGGTAGGCGGCAGGATGAGTCCCGTGTCATCCCCGTGGCAACCGACGAGGGCACCCACGAGGCGTTCACTCATGCCGTACGTGGTTTGGTGGCAATACTTGTGTTCGCCTGCATCGGCCTCGTACGTCATGTCGTAGGCGCGGGCGAAGTTTTCACCGTAGTAATGGACGGTGGCGCATTGCAGCACCTTACCGCTGGGCATGATGACGTCCGCCGCGTTGGATTCCACGGCGCCGGGGAATTTGTCCCAGTCTGGGCGCTTGGTGCGAATGGTAGGAAGCGCGAGATTGTCGAACACGTTGCCCACGATTTGTAGGTCCAAGTCCACATGCGCACGTGCTGTTTCTTCGTCGGCGAAGACGCTGTGGTCTTCGAAGAAGTGAATCTCCCGCACACGCATGAACGCCCTTGTCTGCTTGGTTTCGTACCTGAACACATTGCAGATTTGGTAGGTCTGCAAGGGCAAGTCGGAGTGACTGCGAATCCAGAGGGGGAAGATCTCGTACATGGCGCACTCGCTGGTGGGGCGCACGACCCAGCGTTCGCCGCCTTCCAGTTCGTTGTCACCAGCGCGGTCCACCCAGAACACTTCGCCGCCGAAGCCCTTGATTTGGTCCGCCTCCTTCATGAACAACTTCTCCGGAATCATCAATGGGAAGTTGACTTCGTCGTGGTCGGTGCGCTCCATTTCGGCGCGGGTGAAGTTGTCCACGAGGCTCATGATCTTCTGGCCGTACGGGCGCCAGATGTTCATGCCCTTGATGGGGTAGCGCTTGTCCGTGAGTTCCGCGACCTCCACCACTTCGTTGTACCAATCCATGAATTGGGCTTTGGCGGGGAGTCCGGTCTTGGCGGCCGCGGCGGGGCTGCTCATGGGCCGCGCGACCCGAAGGTGCGTTAAAAGAACAAGGCGTTGGACCAGCATGGCCGAATTGGTTTCTGACTCTGTCCGCGTGGAGCGCCGTGACGGCGGTGTGGCCGTGATCACGTACGATTCCCCGTCCAACTTCAACGCCTTTGATGCGTCATCCATCCGCGCCATCCGGGCCGCCGTGGAGGCTCAGTGGGCGGACCCCGAGGTCAGGGCCATCGTGTTCACTGGCACGGGGAAGGTGTTCTGCACGGGCGCCGATGTGAAGGCAATGAAGCAAGCCGCCGACGAGCATGCCGGGGGTGCCTTCATCTTGGCAGCCATCGAAGAACTGCACCCCTTCATGCGTGACATCGCGGAGAGCCCCAAACCGTTCATCGCCGCCGTCAACGGTGTGGCGGCGGGGGGCGGCCTTGGCTTGGCCCTCGCAGCCGATGCCCGCGTTGGCTGCGCCGGCAGTCGCTTCGCAGCCGGTTACTTCGGCATCGGCATGCCACCGGATGGCGGCAGCACATGGTTCCTGCCCCGCCTCATCGGACCCCAGCGCACGCGTCGCTTCTTCTTTGAGAACATGGTACTCAGCGGGGACACGGCACTGCAATGGGGCCTCCTGGACGAATTCGTGGACAGCGATGAATTGCTGGACCGCGCCGTCGCCCTGGCAAGCCAATGGGGCAAATGGTCCGACTTGAGCCGCAGCGCCACCAAGCGCCTCCTCGTAGCCCAAGCCACCGGCGACCTCACCAACCAACTGGAAATGGAACGCGGCTTCATGGCAGCCGGCGGCGGAACCCTCGACTTCGCCGAAGGCGTCACCGCCTTCGTGGAGAAGCGGGCGCCCGCGTTCCAGTAGGCACAAAAGCCAGCCCATGCGCCAACGCACTTTGGGCGCGGAGCCTGGCGTCCGATTTACGCGACTACCATCGGCCGCATCATTTCGCGCAGCGCATCCCGGGTTTCGAATGAATCCGTGAACCCGTGCACTTGGATGGCGTGGGGTAAGGCGACGGCCATGACTTCGTCTTGGGTGTCGGCTTGGACGCTCAGGCTACAGTCGTTGCAGTATTCCCTACAGTCAATGGTGTAGCGGGGCACGGTCCGGTATTGGCCTCCCAGGGGGATGCCACTTCTGGAAGAGTCACGGGGCCAACATGTCCTCAAGGGGACGGGGGCTGGGGGGCGTGGTGGACCAGTCATAGAAGCCACGCCCGGTTTTCTGGCCCAAATCGCCGACCGCCACCAATTTCTGGATGACATCTGGCGGGGCGTAGTGGTCGCCCCCGAGCCGTTGGGCCAGGTCGTGGCTGACCTGCATGTGCACGTCAAGGCCTACCAAGTCGGCGAGTATCAGTGGCCCCATGGGGTGGCCGTAGCCGAGCCGTTGCCCCGTATCGAGGTCAGCGGCCGAGGCCACGCCAGATTCCAGCATCCGCATGGCTTCGTTGCCGAGGACCACGCCGAGGCGACTGGTGGCAAATCCAGGCGTGTCCGTGACCGTGATTGTGGTCTTGCCCATCTCGGCGCCGATGGCGTGGATTCGTTTGAGGACGCCCGGGTCCGTGCCAGGGTGGTGGACTACCTCCAGCAACCGCATGCGGGGAACCGGGTTGAAGAAATGCATCCCCGCCACGTGGCCGGGTCGGCTGGTGGCGGCAGCCAGTTCTCGTATGGGGAGGCCGCTTGTGTTGCTGGCCAGGATGGCATCTGGTCCGGCTACCTCGTCTAGTTGTGCGAAGATGCGCTTCTTGAGGTCGAGGCGCTCGGGGACGGCTTCGATGATGATGTCTGCGTCCGCTGCGGCGGCCTCCATTTCCGTGCAGTAGTGCAGGGCATCCTTCCACGCCCCAAATTGTTCCGGAGTGACCTTGCTTCGTTCAATCCCCGCCGTCCAGTCGTCATAAATGCGGGCGATAGCCCGGTCGCGGGTGGCGGCGTCCGCATCATGCAGCATCGTGTAGTAGCCTGCTTGGGCTGCCACTTGGGCGATGCCTTGGCCCATGGTGCCGGCGCCGATGACCAGGGCCTTCATTTGTCCGAGCGGCCCCGTAGGGCGTCGAGAATCTCCATGGGGAGGGGCACGATGACCTTGGTGCCTTGTTGCGTGGATGCTTCCTGGAGGGTCTGCAGGGTGCGTAGGTACATGGCGCCGTTCGAGGTTGCCATGACATCGCTTGCTTCCGCCAATTTCTGAGCGGCTTGGAATTCACCGTCGGCGTGGATGACGCGGGCACGCCGCTCACGTTCGGCTTCGGCCTGCTTGGCCATGACGCGCCGCATGTCGGCCGGGAGTTCCACATCCTTGATTTCGACCATGGCGACCTTGACACCCCATGGGTCGGTGGCCTTGTCGATGATTTCCTGCAGTTCCTGGTTCAGTTTGTCGCGTTCGGATAACAGTTCGTCTAGGGCAGCCTTGCCAACAACGGCGCGCAGGGTAGTCTGGGCAATCTGACTCGTGGCCACGCCGAAGTGGGCCACCTTGACGATGGCTGCCTCGGGGTCTACCACGCGGAAGTAGACCACG